>CAIZHL010000141.1 GCA_903932755.1 uncultured beta proteobacterium | reverse complement strand
CAGGAATTTGCCACGGCCAGAACCAGCTCCGGAAAACTCAGGACCTTTCATAAAAAGGTGGCTTCGCTGCGTTTTCTCGACCCGGCCTGCGTCATGCAGGCCGGGCCGCAGGCGGTGCGCCTGTGGCAGCACTATCAACAAGGGCGGCCGGACAGCGACGTGGCGGTGATCGGCTTGCACACCGTCTTCGAACATCACGAGGTCATGACGCCGGCGGCACTCGCGGTCTATCTGCACGAATTCCGCATCCCGTTCCCGGTGGCGGTCGACCGGGCGAGTGCGGACGGGCCGATCCCCGAAACCATGCACGCTTACGCGATGCAGGGCACGCCGACAAGCCTGCTGATCGACCGGGCCGGGCGTTTGCGCAAACAGCATTTTGGCGTCGAGCCGGACCAGCAGATGGTCGCAGACATCGACAGCCTCATCATGGAACCGGCATAGGGGGGCGGCTTCGGTCGGCTGAGGCAGGGGCGCAGAAAGCGGCAACGAGGACTGGCGTACCGGCGCCAGGCCGTTTCATGCGACGGGAAAAGTCGGCGCTGGCGGTACGGCGCGAGGGGCTGCGGGAGACCAGGGACGGCCGGCTGCTAAGCTCAGCGAGAAAACCGGGATGGCCGGAATAAAGCGCGGCGCGTGACCAACTCTCCGGGGATCGCAGGTATCCTGACGCCTGCCCCGCAGCGCCGACTGCGTTCCATGCCCCCGCCTTCGCCGACGAGACATGAGCCTGATGAGACCCTATTCCCTGCCCTTGTGGACCCTTGTCGCACCGGTCGCCGCCTGCGTGCTGCTGGCCGCCGTCTGGGGCCGTCCGCTCGGCGGCCTCCTCGCCTTCGGCGTCGCCGCCGCCATGATCGCCAGCGTGATGGCCGCCGTGCAGCACGCGGAAACCGTCGCCCACCGTGTCGGCGAGCCTTTCGGCGCATTGATCCTCGCCCTTGCCGTGACCGTGATCGAAGTGTCGCTGATCGTTTCCCTCAAGCTCTTCGGCGGTGACGGCCAGGACACGCTGGCGCGCGACACCGTCTTCGCCACCGTGATGATCGTCTGCAATGGCATCGTCGGCCTCTGCCTGCTTGCCGGCGCATTGCGCAACCACGTCGCCGTGTTCCGCGTCGAGGGCAGCAGCCCGGCGCTTGCCGTGCTGATCCCGCTGACCACGCTGGCGCTGGTGCTGCCGCAATTCACCACCACCACCGCGGGCCCCACCTATTCGAACCTCCAGCTCGCCTTCGCCGGCCTCATGTCGCTGCTGCTGTTCAGCGTCTACGTCTTCGTGCAGACGATCCGCCACCGTGAGCATTTCCTGCCCGTCCACACGCCGGGCGATCCCGGTGACGATCACGGCGAGCCTCCCGCCAAGCGCACCGCCGTCGCGGCATTCGTGCTGCTTTGCGCGGCCCTCGTTGCCGTGGTCGGGCTGGCCAAGAGCCTGGCGCCCGGCATCGAGGCGCTGGTCAAGGCGATCGGCGCGCCGAGTTCCTTCGTCGGCGTCATCATCGCGCTGATCGTCCTCCTGCCGGAAACCGGCGCCGCCTTCCGCGCCGCGGTCCGCAACCGCATGCAGATCAGCCTCAACCTCGCGCTCGGCTCGGCGCTCGCCACCATCGGCCTGACGATCCCGGCGATCGGCGTCGTCGCCATCGTGCTCGACATGCCGATGACCCTCGGCCTGCCGCCGAAGGAAATCGTGATGCTGGTCCTCACCTTCGCCGTCAGCATCATCACCCTGGCCAGCGGCCGCGCCACCATCCTGCACGGCACGGTGCATCTGGTCCTGTTCGCCGCCTTCCTTTTCCTCTCGATCGTGCCCTGAGTGCTGCCCTTGCCGGCGCCATCGCAGAAAAGTCGGCGCCGGCGGCACGGCATGTGCAGCCCCTGATCCGGCCGGCGCGAAATATGTCACCATACGGCCCGGCGATCGACCGTGATCGACAGGCAAGGAAGCCACAGCGTGAATGACAACTCGAACCACCTGATCGAAATCGAAGACCTGCACTTTGCCTACGGGACCAACCAGGTCCTCAAGGGCATCCGTCTGTCCGTACCGCGCGGCAAGGTGGTCGGCATCCTCGGCGTCAGCGGCGCCGGCAAGAGCACCATCCTCAAGCTGATCGGCGGCCAGCGCCGCCCCGACAGCGGCGCGGTGCGCGTCAATGGCAAGGTCGTGCACGAACTCGACAACAAGGCGCTCTACGAAATGCGCCGCAGCATGGGCATGATGTTCCAGGCCGGCGGGCTGTTCAGCGACATTTCGGTGTACGAAAACATCGCCTTCCCGATGCGCGAGCTGACCGACCTCCACGACGACCTGATCCACGACCTGGTGCTGATGAAGCTGCATGCGGTGGGCCTGCGCGGTTCGCGGACCCTGATGCCCAACGAGCTTTCGGGCGGCATGGCGCGCCGCGTCGCGCTGGCGCGGGCCATCGCCCTCGATCCGATGCTGGTCATGTACGACGAACCCTTCGCCGGCCTCGATCCGATTTCGCTGAACCTCATCGCCGAGCTGATCCGCCGCCTCAACGATGCGCTCGGCGGCACCTCGATCATCGTCACCTACGATGTGTCGGAAACCCTGAAGGTGGTGGACTATGCCTACTTCATCCACGGCGGCGTGGTGGTCGCCTCCGGCACGCCGGATGAACTGCTGAACTCGGCCGACCCCTCGGTGCACCAGTTCATCCACGCCGAACCGGACGGGCCGGTGGCTTTCCACTATCCCAGCCGGCCCTTCACCAGCGACCTCGAATTGCCTTCCTGAGGGCGAAGTGAGAACTGCGCCGGTGGCCGGCCGTCGCCGCTTTGTCTTCTCCCTGCCGCTGCTGGCGCTCCTGCCGTGGTCGCTGCGCGGCGCTGCCGCAGTTCCGCCGACGCCGGCCCAGATGCTCGGCCCCTTCTACCCACTGCAGCCCGATCCCGCCGCCGGCAACGACCTCGCCACGGTCGATGGCCGCGCCCGCGCACTCGGCACGCCGCTGACCATCGTCGGCCGCGTGCAGGACACCGCCGGCCGCGCGCTGGCAGGCGTGCTGGTCGAGATCTGGCAAACCAACGCCCACGGCCGCTACCACCACCCGCACGACGACAGCGCGCCGCCGCTCGACCCGAATTTCCGCGGCTACGGCCGCGACACCAGCGGCCGCGAGGGCGACTACCGCTTCCGCACGGTGATGCCGGTGGCCTATCCGGGACGTACGCCGCACGTGCACTTCCGCCTCAGCCGCGGCGGGCGCGAACTGCTGGTGACGCAGATGTATTTGCCCGGCGAGGCCGGTCGCCGCAACCAGCGCGACGGCCTGTTCATGTCGGTCGAGGCAAGTACGCGTGCGCGCCTGGTCGGCGTCGAACAGGCGGGTGCGCCCGGGACACTGCGCTTCGACATCGTGGTCGACGTTCCGGGAAACCGCTGACAGATCACCCTCGTCATTCCGGCGAAAGCCGGAATCCAGAGCAGCCATGACACCTCACACCGCCTTGCGCCGGTGTGAGGGCATACACGGTGCTTCCCTGGCGCCTCAGTGTTCCTTGCCGTCGATGCGGGCTTGCAACAGAAACGGAATCAGGCGCCAGGCCAGGATGCCGAAGCCGGCCAGCCAGCCGCAGGCGGCAAGCGCCAGCCAGAGGGCATAGTGCTGCGGCAGGAATTGCGGGGCGACCACGCGCAGCACGAAGGCGGCGACCATGATCCACAGCACCGCCTTGTCGATGGCCTCGAACACCACCTTCCTGCCGGTGTGGCCCTTGGCGATGCGGATCAGCATGGCCGGGATGATCAGGCCCATGACACCGAGGCCGAACACGTGAGTCGACACGGCGCCGACCCAGGCCGGTGGCGCGACCTGGCCGAGGAACTCGGCCAGCAATTGCAGCACGATGGCGGCATAGCCCAGGTACATGATGCCGAGGTCGATTCGGCGCAGGGCCAGTTGCGGCTTCCAGAAGAAAAACCTGCCGGCCAGCAACAACGCCAGCAAGAGCGATAGCCAGGCCGCCGCCGGTGGCGGCATCAAGCCGGCGCCGACCAGTGCCACGGCGAGCAGCTTGATGGCCTTGTCCAGCGTCGCATGGCGCAGGATTTCGACCTGGAAGATGCCCTTCATGAACTGGGTCAGGGTGCGTTCCAGCATGACCAGGAAGGCGACGCGGAACAGGCCGGTGGCCATGGCGACTCCGGCCTGGAAATGCTCGACGCCCAGCATCAGGTGCTTGGCCAGGAGGAAGGCGGGGAGGATCAGCAGGAAGAAATAATTGTCGCGGTAGCTGTCGTCCTTGCGATGGCTCACCAGCGTCCATAGCAGCATGGCGACGATGGCGGCCAGAAACAGATTGCTGGATACCGCAAACAGGCCGGGCGGCCAGCCGGCGCCGAAGGCCATCCCGATGCGTTCGAATAGCCAGGCCGCGAACAGAACCGCCAGCGGCGCGCCGTGATAGCCGCGTATCCCCACCCAGTTCTTGGTCGCGGTCAGCAGGAAGCCGCCGAGCACCGCCCAGCCGAAGCCGAAGAACATCTCGTGGGCGTGCCACTGCACGGCACCGACCGGGCTTGCCGGCGCCGGCAGCGCGCCAAGGTAGACCAGCACCCAGAGCGGCGGCAGGGCAAGTCCGGCGATGCAGGCGAGGGTGAAGAAGGGCCGGAAGCCGGCCAGCCAGAAGGGGTGCGCCGAAAAGTTCATCGATGCCGGGCGACGTCAGCCCTTGCGCCGAAAAACGAGGTCCCACACGCCGTGCCCCAGGCGCAGGCCGCGGCTTTCGAACTTGGTCTGCGGCCGGTAGGGCGGGCGCGGCGTGTAGCCGTTCGCCATGTTGGCGAGCAGGGCTTCGCCGGAGAGCACCGCCAGCATCTGTTCGGCATAGTCCTCCCAGTCGGTGGCGCAATGCAGGTAGCCGGTGGGCGCCAGCCGGGTCGCCAGCAGCGTGGCAAAGGCGGGCTGGATCAGGCGGCGCTTCTGCTGGCGCTTCTTCGGCCAGGGGTCGGGAAAAAAAACGTGGATGCCGGCCAGCGAGCCCGGCGCGATCATGTCGCGCACCACTTCGACCGCATCGTGCTGGACCACGCGCAGGTTGGACAGCTCGCGCGTGGCGATCTCCTTCATCAGGCTGCCGACGCCGGGGGTGTGCACCTCGATGCCGAGGTAGTCGTTCTGCGGATGCTGTTCGGCGATCAGCGCCGTGGTCTCGCCCATGCCGCAGCCGATTTCCAGGATGCGCGGCGACTGCCGGCCGAACACGGCATCGAAGTCGAGCGGCGTCGCCCGGTAGGCGATCCCCCAGCGCGGCATGCCGTCCTCGTGGAAGCGCCGCTGCGCGTCGGAGACGCGGCCCTGGCGCAGGACGAAGCTGCGGATGTGGCCGGCGCGGCGCTCCTCGGCCGGGGTTTCGTCCTCGCTCCTGCTCATTCTGCAGGCTTCTGAAAAGTCGGCGCCGGCGGCACGGCGACGGCGTCGTTCGCTGCGGGCTCCGCATCGGCGGATCCGGCCAGCAGCTTGTCGAGGGCATAGCGCTGCCGGGGGATTGCCTCGGGCAGGGAAGCGCAGGCCGCATGCAGGGTCACTTCGCCCAGGGCGGGCTGGATGCTGTCGGGGAGGTTCAGGGCACGCGACAAATCGGACCATTGCGCCTCGCTGGCACGCGGCCCGAAATAATAGTCGGCGAGGTCATGCACGATGGTTTCGATGGTGCCGCCCTGCTTCGCATGCCAGGTCGCGTAGGCATCCTGGACCGGCTTCGAATAGGCGGGCAGGTCGAGGCAGGCGGCGGCAAGCAGGGTCAGGCCGTGAGCGCGGCCGAACAGGCGCTGGCGCAGCAGGATCCGGGGCTGGTCGACGGCATAGCCCTTGCGCGCGGGCTTCAGCTCCGGAGTCTCCGCCGTCGTTGCGGGCCCGACGGCAGGCGGGACGTCTGCGGCCTGCACAGTACCCGGCAGCAACGCGCAAAGTGCGAGAAGGGTGCCAAGGCTGCCAAGGCTGGAATGGGTACTTGGCGCGCCGACAAAAAGTCCCCGCACAAAAATCACGCCGCACGGCCTTTGGGGCTTCCCGCTGCATGGGGAACAAAACCTCGCGCGGCGACGCCTTCAGCGGAGATCATTTGCCGCCGCCGATCAGTCCGCCGTCCGGGGAACTGGGCGTCGCCGCATAGAATTT
>CAIZHL010000140.1 GCA_903932755.1 uncultured beta proteobacterium | reverse complement strand
TGCCGAGCCTGCCCGACACCATCGGCTGGCTTCGCTCGGAAGGCATCAACGTACTGACCATGTCGCCGACGCTGTACAACCGCGGCGGCAGCCTGACCGAGCACCAGCTGGCCACCCGCAAACTGCGTGCGCTGATCAAGGAACATGGCCTCCAGTCGCAGGAGATCCCCTTCATCCCGAGCACGGTCGAAGTCCTGCGGCAATGGCGCAGCAACAGCTTCAAGTGCATCCCGCGCAACATCGATGTCTTCGTCTCGGCTACCGGCGAGTACCTGTATTGCTACAACGACATCAGCCACAAGCACACCATCGGCCATGTGGCCACCCACAGCATCCATGATGTCCTGGCCCGCCGCCACGGCATGCCGGCGATCGCCGAACTGTGCAACTCCTGCAACATGCGTGATCGCTACGGCCCGGTCGAACTGGCCAAGGTCGGCGCCTCGCTGGCGGCGATCCGCATCCAGGACGCGCGCAGCGCGATCGGGTTTTGAACGGGGAAATGTCATGAGCCGTTTTTCCTGGCTTGCCGAGTTGGCGGCGGCCGACCCCGAGCAGCCGCTATTGATTTCCGGCAGCCGCGAATGGCGGGCCCGCGAGATCTGCGGCGAAATGCTCGAACTGAACAAGCGCCTTGCCGGCTGCCGCGTGCTCGGCGTCCTCGCCGACAACTCGCCCGCCTGGGTGCTGGCTGATCTGGCCGCCCAGGAAGCCGGCATCGTCCACCTTCCGCTGCCCGGCTTTTTCAGCGTAGGGCAGCTGGGTCATGCGCTGGAGCAGACCGCTGCCGACGTGGTGCTGACCGACCAGCCGGCACGCATCGGCGCGCTTGACCTCGGCTTTGCCATCATCGGCAACTGGCAGGGGCTGACCTGGATGCAGCGCGTCGTCGAGCCGGTCGCACTGCCGGCGGGTACCGCCAAGATTTCCTTCACGTCCGGCAGCACCGGGGCACCGAAAGGGGTTTGCCTGAGCGGCGACGGCCTGATCGACACCGCGCAGGCGGTCCGCGAGCGGCTGTCCGACCTGCCCCTGCGCCGCCACCTGGCCGCGCTCCCGCTGTCCCTGCTGCTGGAAAACGTGGCCGGCGTGTATGCCCCGCTGCTGCGCGGCATGGCGGTGCACCTGCCGCCGCTGCATGACCTGGGCTGGCGCGGCATGGCCGGTTTCGACCCGGGCGTACTCGACGCCGCAGTCCGCCATGCCAATGCCAACAGCATGATTCTGGTTCCGGAACTGCTGAAGGCCTGGACGGCCTTCCTGAATACCTCCGGGCGCCGTCCCGCCGAGGCGCTGGCATTTGTCGCGGTCGGCGGCGCCCGCGTGGCCCCCGATTTGATCGAAGAGGCGCGCAAGCTCGGCATCCCGGCCTACCAGGGCTACGGCCTGACCGAAGGCGGGTCGGTGCTGACCCTGAACCGGCCCGGCGACGATGCCGACGGCGTCGGGCGACCCCTGCGGCATGCGCGGATCACCCTGTGGGAGGGCGAGGTCGTGGTCCGCACCCGCGCCTTCCTTGGCTACCTCGGTTCGGCCAGGGGTACGACCGGCGAATTCGCCACCGGCGACCTCGGCGAATTCGATGCCCGCGGCCACCTGCATCTCGCCGGGCGCTACAAGAACCTGCTGATTACCTCCTACGGCCGCAATGTCTCGCCGGAATGGCCGGAAGCGGCGCTGCTGGCCGATCCGCGCATCCTCCAGGCGGTCGTCGTCGGGGACGGACAGCCGGCATTGAGCGCGATCCTGGTGCCGATGCCCGGCGTCTCCCCGACCGCGATCGACCTGGCGGTCAAGGGCGCCAACGCGACCCTGCCCGACTACGCGCGCATCGCCAACTGGATTCCCGGCGAAGCCTTTACCGCCGCCAACGGGTTGGCCACAGGAAACGGACGGCCGGTCCGCGACCGCGTCGCCGAACGCTATGCCGCCGCCATCACCGCACTTCACACCGAAAAGGAATTCCGCAATGCCGTTTTATGAGCAACTGACTGACGCCACGAAGGAAGCCCGCACCGAACTCCTTGCCGCACCGATCATCGCCGATTGCCTGCAGGGTCGCGTCACGCGCGACAGCTACCTGGCATTCCTCGGCCAGGCTTTCCACCACGTGCGCCACACCACGCCGCTCCTGATGAACCTCGGCGGGCGCCTGCCGGAGCGTCAGGCCTGGATGCGCAAGGCGGTGGCCGAATACATCGACGAGGAAATCGGCCATGAAGAGTGGATCCTCAACGACATTGCTGCAGCCGGCGGAGATGCCGAGATGGTGCGGGCGAGCCAGCCCGATCTGCCGGCCGAAGTCATGGTGGCCTATGCCTACGACCTGATCAACCGGCGCAATCCGGCCGGATTCTTCGGCATGGTTTTCGTTCTGGAAGGCACCAGTGTCGCGCTGGCCTTGACCGCCGCCGACAAGATCCAGCAGGCGCTGGGACTGCCGGACAAGGCCTTCTCCTACCTTCGCTCGCACGGCACGCTGGACCAGGAACACACCCAGCACCTGGCCCGCCTGCTGGACAAGATGACGGCGGACGACCAGGCCGAAGTCTTCCACTGCGCACGGGTCTTCTTCAAACTCTACGGCGACGTGTTTCGCGCGCTGCCCACGGCAACGCCGAAGGGAGCCGCGTCATGCAACTGAACGGAGCCCGCATCCTCCTCACCGGCGCCACCGGCGGCCTCGGCGAAGTCCTGGCCAGGCAACTCTCGGCCGCCGGTGCGGCGCTGCTGCTGACCGGCCGCAATCCCGACAAGCTGGCCGCGATTCCGCTCACCGCCGGGGCGGAATGCGTCCGCCTGCAAGCCGACCTCTCCACCGCGGACGGGATTGCCGCCGCCGCATCGGCGGCCCGCCGCTTCAATGCGAACATGCTGATCAACAATGCCGGAATCGGCGGCTTCGGCCTGCTGGAAAGCCAGGACTGGAACGAGGTCGAGCAGATCATGGCGACCAATCTGGTGGTGCCGATCCGCCTCACCCACGCGCTGCTGCCCTGGCTCAAGTCGCAGCCCGAGGCCGCCGTGGTCAACATCGGTTCCACCTTCGGCAGCATTCCCTTCGCCGGCTTCGCCGCTTACTCATCGGCCAAGGCCGGACTGCGCGGCTTTTCCCAGGCCCTGCGCCGCGAACTGGCCGACTCGTCGGTCCGGGTGATCCACATTGCGCCGCGCGCGATCGATACGCCGCTCAACTCGGCCGCCGTCAACCGCCTGAACGCCGCACTCAAGAACACCAGCGACTCGCCGGCGCACGTTGCCGCGGGAATCGTCAGGACGCTGCAGAACAACGCCAGCGAAAGCCACCTCGGCTTTCCGGAGCGCCTGTTCGCCTGGATCAACGGCGTATCGCCGTCGCTGATCGATCGCGGCCTGAGCGGAAAGCTCGCCACCATCAAACACCATGCCGTCAAACAATGATCTTTGGAAAGGAAACCCCATGTCGAACCTGAAACCCCTCCTGCTCTCCGTTTTTCTGCTGTTCGCCGCCTCTGCCCAGGCCGCGCCCTCCGATGATCTGATCCGCCCGATCCAGGATCGCTGGGCGGAAATCAAATATCGCTCTCCCGCCAAGCAACAGGCCGAGCTTTATAATGAACTTTCGGAAAAGGTCCGCCAGATCAGCGCCGCCAACCCCAACTTCCCCCCGGCACTGATCTGGGAGGGCATCGTGGTCTCCAGCGAAGCCGGTGCCCGCGGCGGGCTGGGAGGCCTGTCACTTGCCAAGGATGCCAAAAAGGTGCTTGAGGAAAGCTTGAAGCTCGACGAAAAGGCTCTCAACGGCTCCGCTTACACGAGCCTCGCCGCGCTTTACGCCAAAGTTCCGGGCTGGCCCATCGGTTTCGGCGACAAAAAGAAAGCCGAGGAACTCTTCCTCAAGTCCCTGAATGCCAATCCGGACGGGATTGACCCGAACTACTTTTACGGCGAGTACCTGATCGACCAGGAGCGTTTCGCCGAGGGTCGCGGCTACCTGGAAAAAGCACTCAAGGCAGCGCCGCGTCCGGGACGCGAACTGGCGGATCAGGGGCGCCGACAGGAGATCCAGGCCCTGTTGAGCAAAACTGCCGCGGCGCCCAAATAATTGCGAATCCTGCTGGTTGAAGACGACAAGCTCCTCGGCGACGGCATACGCGCCGGCCTGATGCTGGCCAGCTATGCCGTCGATTGGGTCAGGGACGGCGAAATGGCACTGCGCGCCCTGACCGACCACAGTTACGATGCCTGCATCCTCGACATCGGCCTGCCCAAAATGGACGGCATCTCCGTCCTGCGCGAACTGCGCCAGCACAACAACCGGACCCCGGTGATAGTCCTCACCGCCCGCGATACCAAGACCGACAAGATCATCGGCCTCGACAGCGGCGCCGACCACTACCTGACCAAACCCTTCGACCTGGGCGAACTCGAAGCCCACATCCGCGCCGTAGTCCGCCGCGCCGGTGACGTTGCGCAGCCCTTGCTGGTCCACCGCGGGGTGACCCTGGACCCCGCCAGCAAACTGGCCGGCGTCGATGGCAAACCCGTGTCGCTGTCAGGGCGGGAATATGCCCTGCTGCTCGACTTCATGAGCCACCCCGACCACCTGCGCAGCCGGGCCCAGCTCGAAGAGAGCCTCTACGCCTGGGGCGAAGAAGTCGAAAGCAACGCCCTGGAAGTCTATATCCACCATCTGCGCAAGAAACTGGGTTCCGACTTCATCCAGACCGTGCGCGGCCTCGGCTACCGCCTGCGGAGCGACGGAAAGTGAAGCGCTGGTCGGCCGCCGGCCGGGTCCGCTCCCTGCGCTGGCGCCTGCTGACCGCAGTCGGCATCGCGGTACTCTTGCTGTGGATTTTCACCGGCTGGTTCAGCTACCAGCAGTCCGGGCATGAGGCCGAAGAACTGATGGACGGCAATCTGGCGCAAACGGGCCGGCTACTGATGGCCATCGTCGAAAACAACGAGGCCCAGCTGGGTCCGCTGGCTGCGCGTCTGGCGACGGTGCGCGGCGCCGATGACAATGTCTATGAACCCCCGCTCGAATTCCAGATCGGCCGCGGCGACGGCAGCATCATAGCCCGCTCGGCCAACGCCCCCGACTTTCCAGTGCTCGGCGTTCCCGATTACAGCGACATCATCCGGCCAACCGGATCCTGGCGCGTGCTGAACGTCGTTTCAACGGACGGGCGCTATCGCGTTCAGGTCTCGCAGTCGATCGCCCTGCGCGACATCGCCGCACTCGAAGTCGCGACGAGAACCATCTTTCCGCTCGCCTTGATCTCCCCCATCCTGATCTTGCTGATCTACTTCTCGATCCGGCGAGGCCTGCGTCCGCTCGACACGCTGGCAAACGATGTCTCGACGCGCAGCCCGGAAAACCTTGCCCCGCTCGAAAAGGAGCCGGTACCGACGGAAGCCAGGCCGCTGGTCGCGGCACTCAATCGCCTGCTGGCCCGCTTGGGCCGCACGCTCGAAAACGAGCGGCGTTTCACCGCCGACGCCGCCCATGAACTGCGCACGCCGCTGGCGGCAATCAAGGTGCAGACCCAGGTGGCGCGGCGCAGCCGCGACGCCACCGTACGCGACCACGCCCTCAGCCAGATCGAGAGCGGCGTCGACCGCGCCACCCACCTGGTTGAGCAGCTGCTGCGCCTGGCCCGCCTGGACCCGCTGAAAAGCGTCGAAGGCGCAGCCCCGATCGACCTGCGGGCCATCCTCGCCGAGGCTGCCGGGCGGGCGCGCAACGGCAATCCGCCGGTGGCGCAAACAATCATCGAGACCTACCCCCCGGGGGATCTGATCAGCCATGGCGATGCCGACCTGATCGGCATCGCCATCCGCAACCTGCTCGACAATGCGATTCGCTACACCCAACCCGAGCATACGGTCTGGCTTGAAGTGAAAGCCGGGGCAGACGCCTACACCCTGTCGGTGCGCGACAATGGTCCCGGGGTGCCGCCGGCCACATTGCCCAGGCTGGGCGAGCGCTTTTATCGCGGGCGCGAAAGCAGCGCCGAAGGCAACGGCCTCGGCCTCGCCATCGTCGCCCGGGTGGCCGAACTCCACGGAGCACGGCTCGAAACCGGCAACGCCGAAGACGGCGGCTTCGTCGCCAGCCTCTGCGGCCTGCCCTTGAGCCAACCCGCTACAGCCTGATACGCGGGCCCGCCATGGCGGGCGTGGCAGCGCCACACGGCAGGTGGCGGGACTGTTCCCTATAATGTCGGCTCGATCCGATGTCCCGCCGTCCCGCCAGCGCCGACTTTTCCACGTTTCCCTACGAAATCCATGACAAACCCCGACACCTCATCGCAGCCAAAGTACGAGTTCGCCGAAAAGTACGATCCCGAACACGCCCGCATGTATTTCGAGAAGCACGGCAGCGGCTTCTGGCGCCGCCTGTCCACCTGGCGCGAAATCGGCATGGCGCGCAAGGCGCTGCAGATTGCCGGAAATCCCAAATCGGTGCTCGACCTGCCCTGCGGTACCGGCCGCTTCTGGCCCATGCTTGCCGAGCGGCAGGACCGCAGGATCTACGTCGCCGACAACAGCCAGTCGATGATCGACACCGGCCTGCAGATGCGTCCGCGCGAAGTCGTCGCGCGCATCGAGAAGTCCTTCCAGTGCTCGGCCTTCGCCACCGGCCTGGCGGACAACTTCGTCGAATGCGTGTTCAGCATCCGCCTGATGCACCACATCGAGAAAAGTGCCGATCGCGTGACGATGCTCAAGGAGTTCCGCCGCATCAGTTCAAATACCGTAATCATCTCCCTGTGGGTGGATGGCAACTTCAAGGCCTGGCGTCACCGCCTCAATGAGGAGCGCAAGGAGAAAACCCGCGGCAAGAACTTTGCGCGCGACCGCTTCGTCTTCTCGCAACGCGAGATCGAAGCCAACATCGCCGCCGCCGGTCTGAAAGTCGTCGGCCACGTCGACTTCGTCAAATACTGGGAAAAATGGCGCGCCTACGTGCTGCAGGTCAACAAGTAAGCAGGCGGAAATGAAGGATTTCGTCAACGAACGATGGCGCACTATCCTCGCCCACAACGGCCTCACGGATTTCAAGGCGCTCTGGGACCTCAAGGCCGAGTGGTTCGAGGAGCCCAACCACCGTCGTGGCGGCTGGAGCGGCGTGTCGCGCTGCGAACTCGACCGCCCCGAAGGCGGCAAGGTCGCGATCTTCCTCAAGCGGCAGGAAAACCACAAGGCACGCATCTGGTCACACCCGGTGTATGGCGCACCCACCTTCCTGCGCGAGTTCAAGCACATCATGCATTACCGCGAGTGCGGCGTGCCGACCCTGGAGCCGGTGTACTTCGGCATGCACAAGGCGGGCAAGGATTTCCGCGCCATCCTCGTCACGGAGGAACTCGCCGGCTTCGTTTCGATGGAAGACCGCGTGCAGGATTGGCTCAAGCACGGCGCGCCGCCGCGCAGGGAGCGCCTGCTCCATCTCGCGGCCGTCGCCGCCCTGCTGCGCACGATGCATGACCACGGCATCCAGCACAACTGCTACTTTCCCAAGCACGTATTCACCCGCGCCGACGCCGGCGGCCGCGTCGAAGCGCGCGTCATCGACCTGGAAAAATCGCGCTGGCGCCCGTCGCGCACGATCTGCGCGATCCGTGACCTCTACACGCTGAACCACCATTCGCTGTGCTGGAACACCAGCGACCGCATGTGGTTCTTCAAGTCCTACCTTCAGGTCGATCGCCTGACACCTTTCGCCAAGTGGCTCTGGCGCCTCATTGAGCGACGCTCCAGGCGCAAGAACCGTATCAACACGCCGCGCCGCCGCATCGTCGCGAAGAAGGAATAGCGGGGCAACCGCTGCCTGATGCAACTGGCCTTCACCCTCTTCAAGTACTTCCCGTACGGCGGCCTGCAACGCGACTTCCTGCGTATCGCCCTGGCCTGCCAGGCGCGCGGCCATGCCGTCCGCGTCTATACGCTGTCCTGGCAGGGCGACATCCCGCAGGGCTTCGAGGTCGTGCAGGTGCCGGTAAAGGCGCTGACCAACCCGCGCCGCTACGAGAAATTTTCTGAATGGGCAAGGCAGGATCTGGTGCGGCGTCCCGCAGACCGCGTCGTCGGCTTCAACAAGATGCCGGGGCTGGATGTTTATTACTGCGCCGATCCCTGCTACGAAGACAAGGCGCAGACCCTGAGAGGAAAAATCTATCGCCTGTCCGGCCGCTACCGGCATTTCGCCGCCTTCGAGCGCGCGGTGTTCGAGCCGCGCAGTCGAACCGAAATCCTGATGATCTCGGCCCTGCAGCAGCCGCTGTTCGAGAAACACTACGGCACCCCGGCCGCGCGTTTCCACCTGCTGCCGCCGGGCATCGCCGCCGATCGCCGCGCGCCGCCCGATGCCGAGGAAATCCGCCGCGAATTCCGCCGCGAATTCGCGCTGGGCGACGCTGACCTGCTGCTGGTACAGATCGGCTCCGGCTTCAAGACCAAGGGCCTCGACCGCAGCCTGAAGGCGCTGGCCGCCCTGCCGGCGGAACTCAAGGCGCGCACCCGCCTGATCGCCATCGGCCAGGACGAGCCGCGGCCCTTCCTCGCCCAGCTGCGCCAGCTCGGGCTCGCCGACCGCGTCGAAATCCTAAAGGGGCGCGACGACATCCCGCGCTTTTTGCTCGGCGCCGATCTGCTGATCCATCCGGCTTACAACGAAAATACCGGCACGGTGCTGCTCGAGGCCGTCGTCGCCGGCCTGCCCGTATTGACCACGGCCGCCTGCGGCTACGCCCACTACATCGAGGAAGCCGCGGCCGGCCATGTGATTCCGCTGCCCTTCGCCCAGACGACGCTCGATGCCACCCTGGCAGCCATGCTCTCCGACAACGCGGCGCGCCGCCAATGGGCCGCCAGCGGGCTGGCCTTTGCCGCGCAGGCCGACCTCTACAGCATGCCGGAGCGGGCAACTGATATCATTGTCGGCCAATCTGTTGAATAAACAGCCCAATTCACCCGAAACACCCCATGCACGAACACACGCCACGCCATGCCTCACCAATCCAAAGCTCGTCCGACCGCTCATTTGGACTCGTCTTTGCCGCCGTCTTCCTGATCATCGCGCTCTACCCGTTGCTGCATGCAGCGGGCGTCAGGTTATGGGCCATCGCTGTGTCGGGTGTCTTCCTCCTGCTCGCGTTGTTTCTGCCGCATGTCCTGGCCCCGGCCAACCGGCTTTGGACAAAATTCGGGCTGCTGCTGCACAACATCGTCAGCCCGATTGCGCTGGGTATTCTTTTTTTCCTCGTCGTCACCCCCACCGGCCTGCTGCTGCGCTTCTTCAAAAAGGATCCCTTGCGCCTGCGTTTTGATTCCGCTGCCGCCAGCTACTGGATCAAGCGCGATCCGCCCGGCCCAGCCGCCGACTCGCTCAAAAATCAGTTCTAGGAAACCTTCATGTCCTTCATCAAGGAACTCTGGGCGTTCATGCGCGCCCGCAAAAAATATTGGCTGCTGCCTATCCTCGTCATGATGGTCTTGCTCGGTGCGCTGATTGTCATGGCGCAGGGAAGCGCGGTGGCGCCCTTCATTTACACCCTGTTCTGACAGCTTATGAATAAATCTACTGCGCGTGCCGGATCGGGGCTTGGGCGGTGCTCTTCCACGGCCGGCTTTGCACAGCCGGCCGGCTGCG
>CAIZHL010000139.1 GCA_903932755.1 uncultured beta proteobacterium | reverse complement strand
GACGCCGCCAGCGAGGTTCGCGAGGCGATGAAGCTGGGCATGCCATTGGGCAGCGAGCGCTTTGCCGAAGCCGTCTGCGCGCAGCTGGGGATACGGCGCAATACAGGCAAGCGGGGACGAACACCCGGCGACGAACGCGAATCGCCAATGGCACTGACTGAACAACAGGGATTTGGATTCTAAAAATGGAGAAAAAATGATGGTACATGAAAAGCGAAATTACTCTGATCCCTTTGGCGCTATATCGAGGATGACAGCATGAAGTGCGTATGGATTATTGCACTTGCATTGGCGCTTGGTGGCTGCGCCATCGACATGGGCCAGGACGCCCGCTTCGGCATGTATGGCGGCAAGCAGCCCGAGCCAAAACCCGAACCACCTTTTGACGTGATGTCCACCAAGTTCGACACGCGCTGGTTTCCCGCGCAGGTGCGATGGGCGCCGGATGATTCCCATCTGCTGGTCAGCCTGTGCCACGTCAATCGCACCGATTATTGCCGCATTGGCAAGTACTGGATTGCCGGGAAACGATGGGAATTGCTCGCGCTGCAACCGCAAGTTACCTATCGCTGGCCCAGCTACTCCCCGGACGGCAAGTACATTGCCGTAACCGCCGGCGGCTGCGACCAAAACTACCGCTGTCCGGGTGAATTCTACGACCTGCTGATGATGAGCAATGACGGCAAGCGTGCGCTCAAGCTGGTCCATAGCTATGCCGAGATGCCCTCGTTCTCCGACGACGGCAAGAGGATCATCTACTGGCGGCTTACCGGCGGCGGCGGAGCGAAGATCGCCATGTTCGATCTTGATGCCGGCAAGGAAGAAATGCTCATGGGCGACGTCGAATCGGCGAACGGAGTCAGCCGTGGCGTTCATTTTCTGCCCGGCGGCGAGCGCTTTGTCTTCAGCCTGCAGTTGATGCGGTTCTTACCCCCACCGGGTAAGCCCATCATGAAAGACGGCCTGGTCGTGCGCGACAGCACTGGGAACGTCTTCACTCCGCATCCCTGGGACGATACGAAGTTGGCCATCAGAGGGCCCAATAGCGGCGTCATGCGCTTTGTCTGGGACCGTCGGCGCGGCGCGTTGACCAAAGCCAACATACTGGAGGCCGACTTGCTTTGGCCCGACGGCGGCAACTTGCCAAACTCTGGAGACGCAATGGATGTCAGCCGCACCGGCGAGGTCTTGTACTCCTGCTCGCCGATCGGGTGCCTGTTGCGAAAGACCGAGGCGATGAGGGCCTCGATCAAGGGCGTCGACCCGAACCCGTCGGCCGCCAACAAGCAGGCTGTCCTCGCGCTGCGACCGGCACGCGAGGATGCAGCCGACAGTGCCTTCTTCGTTCTGAATGCCCACCCGCAAGTCGCGGCGCTGTCCGGCGATGGCCAACGGGTGGCATTTTCTCAAGCTGGCACGGCTGGCTGGCATCACACTTTTCGCTTCGGAATCGCCACTCTCGGCAACCCGAATCCGGAATTCATTGACTGGCCCCGGATGGAGCTCGATCCGGCATCGACCGAACGCATTGCAGCGAATTAGGAAAGGAACTTGACATGTCCGACTTTCTCCCCATGCTCTTTGGCAATTGGTCCGGCGAAGGCTATGCCGGCGGAACCACCGTAATGAACCCGGCCGACTTTGTCGCGCGTTTCCGTAACGTCAATTCCCTGGGATTCCTGGATGCGGCGGCCAAGCGGCACGATGCCGTTTACGAGTATGCGGAGCGGGTCTACGGAGCAAATCCGCCCACGCCGGACATGCTCGCCATGCGCAATGCCGTTCGATTCGTTGTGGATATGGAACTGTTGAAGAGCGCCATGGCTTACCGGCCAGCCGCTGACGATTTTCTCAGTCGCACCTACCGAGAGATGCTCGTCAATGGCATCTATTACCTGTCGATCAAGAAGTATGGGCTTGTCGCCCAGGCCGAGAGCTATTGGAAGAAGTATCTCCAGCCATTGGATCCCGGGTTCGCACTTCCGCCTGTGAGAGACGGCATACTCAATCAACTGGCAAATGTCCCGGCCCTGCTGGGCGTGCTTCTCGGGCCAAACGACGGGCCCTACGCCTGGGGCGTCAAAGGCATGGAGCGGCTTGCAACATCCGCCTTCCTTACACCCGAGCAGCGAGGCGAGAACCTTGGCCTCACACATCAGGAAATGCTGTTTTTCAATCCGCATCTGAAGGGAGGGACGACGCCGACTCGGCCATGGAATGCCAATGAGACGGAACTCGTGATCGATGGCGGAAACCGCATGGTCGTCGTCCCGATCTACAACGAACCGATGAATCGATTTGAATTCATGGGTACATGGAATGGTCAGGATGTGAGGATGTACTTGGCCAATGTTCGTGGACCAGGTTCTCGCGTCTTCGATCTTCAGACAAAGGTCGGCGACACTTGGGAGGTCACCCGATGGTCGCCGACTGGCAGTCCGGTGGATCAATCTTTTGGCGAGCGCACCTACAAAATTGAGACTTTTACGATTGGCGCTGATGGCAACGAGAGCGCTGCCGTGAATGTGGGGACATATGGTCCCTTGCCGAGACCTGCGCTCGAAGCATCCAGCCTGACCGACGCATGGATCGCAGAGGTTGATCTCAATGAGAACAACAATCCGGCTGATCTTCTTGGTCGCTATCTTGCCGACCGCGATGCCGTCAACAGCTATCTTCTGGATAATCAGTTGCCTCTGATTTTCGATAAGGCAGTGTCCCTGTTGGGACAGGACGCAAACACGCTCGCTGTCGCTGCAAAGTCATCCGAGGCAACTCGCTACGCGTTGTACGCCGCCGAAACATTCACCCGCGAAGGCGGGGATTTCTCGTCCTTCGCCGACACCCTCGACCTCTACGACGCCAGCACCGGCACCGGCCAATTCACCGACGAGTACATCGCCGACCGCGCCAGCTTCATGGCGCAGGAGATGAACAACCCCGAACTGATCGACACCTTCACGGTTCGCTACGAAGATGAGTTGCTGGACTTCGACTTTGGCGATAGGAACGCCACCATAAGAGTAGTGTTCGGCGACCAGGACGACGAAAGCTTTGCCGGGAGTACCACGACAGTCCGTGTCTATGCCGGGGCCGGCAACGACGCCCTTCGCGGCAGCAACCAAGCCGACTACCTGCAAGGCGATGCCGGCATCGACATCATCGAAGGCGGTGGCGGCCAAGACCGCTTGCTCGGCGGTGCCGATGCGGACATCCTCAGCGGCGGCACCGGCGATGACACGGTGAACGGCGGCCAGGGCCACGACACCTACCTCTGGACCACGGGTGACGGCGACGACACCCTCATCGACGCCGACAAGCGCGGCCGCCTGCTCATCAACGGCAGCAGCCTCGGCGTACTGATCAAACAAACCGCCACCACCTGGACTACCGCCGACGGCAAAATCACCCTGACCCAAGGCGACACCTGGAAACTGACCATCGACGGCGGCGGCAGCCTCGATCTGGGCACCAGCTTCACCGACGGCGACTACGGCATCACCCGCACCGAAGTCGCCACCGGCGGCACGCTGCTCAAAGGCGACATCGACCCCATCCTCGACGGCAACGGCGACCTGCAGTACGACGCCAATGGCAACGTCGTCGTCAACGCCGCCATCGCCGCCCCCGGCCGCATCGACACGCTCCACGGCACCGCCATTGCTGACACCATCCGCGCCCTCGCCGGCAACGACGTCATCGAAGCCGGCGGCGGCAGCGACCTCCTCGAAGGCGGCAGCGGCAGCGACATCCTTGGCGGTCAGGACGGAGCCGACACCGTCTGGGCCGACAACGCCCTAGCCGACGCCAGTCCACTCGCCACCGCGCTGGCCAACGGCGAAACCGACAGCAACCATACCACCCGCGGCGACTGGGTCGATGGCGGCGGGGATGACGACATCCTCATCGGCAGCGCCGCACAAGACCTGCTCACTGGCGGCACCGACCACGACCTCCTCATCGGCGGCGCCGGCGACGACCTCCTGCTGGGTGACGCCACCCTGCAGCAGGCCAGCACCGACTGGAGCGTTACCCGCAGCGTCGAGACTGGCAACATCTACCACTACCAGATCGACCAGGGTGCCACAACAAGCAAGATCGG
>CAIZHL010000138.1 GCA_903932755.1 uncultured beta proteobacterium | reverse complement strand
GCCGAAAATCACCACCGTCAGCGCTGCGAAGACGGCACCGAGCAGCAGCATCTGTACCCACACCGGGCCGCGCGCCTGATCGACGAATTGCGGCAGGAAGGCGATGAAGAACAGCGCCACCTTGGGATTGATCACATTGGCGATGAAGCCGCGCCGGACATGGGCGCCGAGCGGTTCGGCCGCGGCGTCGTCGAGCTTGATCACCCCCAGCTTGCCGGCATGGCTCCAGGCCATGATGCCGATGTAGACCAGGTAGGCGGCCCCGGCCATCTTCAGCGTGAAGAAGGTTTCTTCCGAGGCCATGACCACGGCGCCGATGCCCAGCGTGGCCCACAGCGTATGGACGAAGCATCCCAGCGCACAGCCGAGGCCGAAGCCGATGCCGGCGGCGCGGCCGCGGCTGATGCCGACCGACAGCACCATCAGGTTGTCTGGACCCGGCGCGATGGTGATCAGCGCGGAGGCGGCGAGAAAGGCAAGCAAGACTTCAATCGGAATCATGTGGCGTGGCCGGTCAAAAGGAAGGCGATGGTAGCACCCGCAACGTGACGGCCAGCTTACAGCCCGGCCATGGCCAGGTACTTGATTTCGAGGTATTCCTCGATGCCGTGGCTGGAACCCTCGCGCCCCAGGCCCGACTGCTTGACGCCGCCGAAGGGCGCCACCTCGTTGGAAATCACGCCGGCGTTGATGCCGACCATGCCGTAGTCCAGGGCTTCGCCAACGCGCCAGGCGCGGGCGATGTCGCGGCTGTAAAAATACGCGGCGAGGCCGAACTCGGTATCGTTGGCCAGGCGCACCGCCTCGGCTTCATCCTTGAAACTGAATATCGGCGCCACGGGGCCGAAGATTTCCTCGCGCGCGAGGCGCATCGCCGGCGTCGCGCCGGTCAGCACCGTCGGCTCGAAAAAGGTGCCGCCGCGCGCATGGCGCTTGCCGCCGCAGACTACTTTGGCGCCCTGCGCCACGGCATCGGCCAACAGTTCCTCGACCTTGGCCAGGCCCGCGCCGTCGATCAGCGGGCCTTGCGTGACGCCTTCCTCCAGACCGCTGCCGACCTTGAGACCGGCGACGGCGGCGGCGAGTTTCTGCGCAAACGCATCGCGGACGCCCTCCTGCACCAGGAAGCGGTTGGTGCAGACGCAGGTTTGCCCGGTATTGCGGTACTTCGAGGCCATCGCCCCGGCCACCGCGGCATCGAGATCGGCGTCGTCGAAGACGATGAAGGGGGCATTGCCGCCAAGTTCCAGCGACATCTTCTTGATGGTCGGCGCACATTGCGCCATCAAGAGCCGCCCGACCTCCGTCGAACCGGTGAAGGACAGCTTCAGCACCTTCGGGTTCGAGGTCAGTTCGCCGCCGATGGCGACCGGCTCGCCGGTCACGATGTTGAGCACGCCGGGCGGAATCCCCGCCTGCTGCCCCAGCCAGGCCAGGGCCAGGGCGGAGAGCGGAGTCTGCTCGGCCGGTTTGACCACCATGGTGCAGCCGGCAGCCAGTGCCGGGGCGACTTTGCGCGTGATCATCGCCGCCGGAAAATTCCACGGCGTAATGGCGGCACAGACGCCGATCGGCTGCTTCAGCACGATCAACCGGCGATCCGCCAATGGCGAGGGAATCACGTCACCATAAATGCGCCGCGCTTCCTCGG
>CAIZHL010000137.1 GCA_903932755.1 uncultured beta proteobacterium | reverse complement strand
TCGCGCCACCTGCGCGTGCGCGAGGTGTTCAGCGAGATCCTGCGCGTGCTGAAGCCGGGCGGCCACTTCCACCATTCGGACATGCTGCGCCCGCGCAATCCGATCGTGAAGCAGCTTTACTACACCTACCTGCGCAGCTGCCTCGGGCTGACCGGCCTGATCGTCGGCAGCGGCCCGGCGGCGGTCAAGGCCAAGCAGTACTTTCTCGATGCGCTGGAACTGTTTTATACCGCCGAGGAACTGTCGATCCTGCTGCGCGAACTCGGCTATGTCGACGTCAAGGTGGACACCGTATTCCATGGCATGCTCGGCTTTCACCGTGCGGTAAAGCCGCTGCCGGCCGCCGAAGCCTGAGCGGGTCAGCGGCAAGGTGAAGGCGGCGCATTCCCTCGCCAGACTCAACGGCCGCATTCTCAACGCCTACAGCCGGCACACCACCACCGCACTGCGCGCCGCACTGCCCCTCCGACTGGCCCTGCCGCACCTGGAACCGGCGCTGGCACTGAACGTCGACAAGGAAGTGAAGAAAGACAGGCTGGTGATCCTGCGCGCCTGGGAAGTGATGAAAGCGGGTCCGAGCGACAGCAACGAAGTCGTTCCGCAATTGCTGCAGGCCACCAAGGAAATTGACCGCCAGTTTCTCGCCCGGGTCGGCGCCTTCCCTGTCGACATCGTGATCCGCTACGAGGAGATCGCCCCGGTCCGCACGCGGCGCATACAGTTGCTTTACGACGCCGCGCTGAAAATACTTGCGGCGCGGGACCGCGGCCTGCACCTGCGCGGCGCCATGCAGGCAAGCTTTTCGCGCGACGAGTTCGCACAACTGCTGGACCGGTTGTTCCGCCTGTATGCCGATGAAACCCGGTACATCAGCCGCTCGGTTCGACTGCCGGCGCTTCTGGTGCCGCTGCGCGAGCTCATCGCCCAGGAATTGCTCAATGTCATGATCCGGGTGGCACACCCGCTGTCGGGCGAAATCGCCGACCTTATCTATGAACCAATGACACCAGCTCGGAACGAGTAAGGATATCCACCGGCACAATCTGGCGGGTACTGCTGGGCGATATGCTCATGCGCCCAGTCCGGGGCTAGGTTCTCTTTCCGGATCGCACTGCTTCACGTTGCTCGATTTCAGCCCATCGCTGGCGCCATTCCTGCAGTTCCTCATCTTCCATCTGGAGCTGCAAGGCTACTGCCTCAAGGGAAAGGATCTTTTCCCGTTCCAACTTGCGCGCAAGCTTTCCATGCATCCTGGCGAACATGCGCTCGGCCTCCTCCTTGGTCAGGGCGGCGGCCTTGTCGAGGTACTCTTGCGAAGCCAGCTTCAACTTCATTCTTACACTCCTGTTGGATATCACCGATGCTGCGCATCCATTGTCCGCATGATCGGTTAAAAAGATCCGGCAAACGTTTGAAATACGGCCGAGGCTTCCTCCCGTCACCCACGTTTATACCTGAATTCAGTGTTCCGATTGTTACAGGCCTCACCACTGCTCGGGACTGTAAATGACACCGCGCAAATGGGGTCTTTAAAACCGGATTGAATATGGCCCCTAGTGCAACAGCACTGCCATCGCTCGATGACATGGCCGATTCCAAATACTGTGGAACCGCGACGCGCTTTGCAACACAAGTCCAACACGACTGTAATCAGCGCGTCAAACGCCGCTCCTAAGATGGATGGTTCCCGATGTCCCGGAATTCACGCATGGATTCGAACCACCGCTCATTCTTTGGAAAATACAGCATTCTCCTTGCCGCGATTGCGGCATTTTTCATCCTGACCGTCAGCATTTTTTCGGTCAACTATGTCTTGTCCCTGCAACTCGCCAATGACGGAGCACGCATTAAAGACAGCGGTGCCATCCGTGGCCTGACCCAGCAACACGCCAAGGCGATTCTTTCACTCTCTCACGAGATCGCTGCGGGAGACATGATCCAGACCAGCCAGGCGCAGATCTCCGAGAGCGCCCTGGCGCTGGAAGAAGCGTTGTCGCGTTCCCTGAGCCAGGCGAAGACGGCAAATGTTGCCGGCGAACTCGAGTTGCTCGCAAAGTTCGAGAAGTTCTGGCGTCCGCTGGCGGAGATCGGCAAGACGATAGACACCAGGCCCGAACCGGACCGGGGTGACATCCAGGCTGCCCTGACCAAGTCGAACGCCAACAACGTACGCCTGATGCAACTCGCAGATGACCTTACGCAATTGATCGAAGGCGCGGCGGCGGCCCGCGCCAGGGATCTGACCCGGATACAAACCGGCGCCATCGCGATCGCGCTGGTGAACTTCCTGTTCATCGTCTTCTACACCCTGCGCAGCTTGCGCCGCAGCGACCGCGTCGCCGAAATCGCCCGCGGCGAAACCGAGCAGATCATGGCCACCGTGCGCGAGGGACTGTTCCTGATCGACCCGAAAGGCATCGTCGGCAGCCAGCGCTCCAGTTTTCTCGAAAAGGCGTTTCCGCGGCCACTTCCGGCCGGCGCCGATTTTCTCGAAGTCCTGGCACCCCTCGTCTCGCCGGAGGCCCTCAAGTCCGCCGGTGAATACATAGGTCTGCTTTTCAACAGGCGCGTCAAGGTTGCTCTGCTGATATCGCTGAATCCGCTGCAGCAGGTGGAAATCAGGGATGCCGACAGCGGCAAGGCGCCGGCATACCTCAGCTTCGATTTCCATCCGGTCTACGCCGCCGGAACGGACGGGGTCGCCGCCTTGCTGGTCAGCGCCGTCGATATCAGCCAGCAGGTAGCCCTCGCCCACGAACTCGAGATGGCGGAGGAGCGCTCCCAGACCGAAATGGGCCTGTTGAGCAGCGTTCTGAAAAACAACCCGGCCACGGTCGCGGCCTTTGCTTCGAATGCCGAGGCCGGCCTCGGCGAAATCAACAACGAACTGCGTTTGATCAAGTCCGGTCCCGGTAGCTACAACATGCTGGTCAACAGAATCTTCCGCACGGTGCATTCGGTCAAGGGCGAGGCGGCGGCACTTTCCCTGGATACGGTTGCGCGGCAGGCCCACCGCTTCGAGGAAGTCCTCAGCGCGCTCAGACAGCGACTGGACCTGCACGGCGAGGATCTGATCGCGGTCGCGACCAATACCGGGGAGTTGCTCGAAGAACTCTCCAAGGTGCGCAGGATCGTCGACCGGATCGGGGCGCTGGAAATCGGAACGCAGGAAAATGAAGCGGCTGCGGCCGACGATATCCATCACACTCTGCAGCGCGTCCAGCGCCTTACACTGGCGGTTGCGGCCGACCTGGGCAAGAAGGTCAGGGTGGAGACCGCGATCTCACCCGTCGGGACCCTGCCCGATTCGTTCCGCCGCCTGCTCAACGAAGGCTTGCCGCAACTGGTTCGGAATGCCGTGGCACACGGCATCGAATCGAGCAGCGAACGAGTCCAATCGGGGAAGCATGCCGAGGGCAGCGTGCGCATCGAGGTGCGGCATGGCGATGCCGGGGGTCTGGAACTCGTTGTGACCGACGATGGCCGCGGCATCGATGCCGCCGCCTTGCGCCGCAATCTGGTTTCCAGCGGACGCTACCAGGACCACGAAGTCGCCGCCATGGCAGACCGCGAGGTGATTTCAACGATCTTTCAACCCGGCTTCTCCACCGCCGAGAACGTCGGCGAACATGCCGGCCGCGGTGTCGGGCTGGACGTGCTGCTGGCCCTGGCTCGGGAAACCGGTGCACGCCTCAAACTGGTATCGACCCCATCCAGCTTCACCCGATTCATCCTGCAATGGAGTCCCGCAACATGAGCGCACGATTGCTGATCGTCGATGATTCAAACATCATCCGCAACCATATCGCACGCCTGATGGGCGACCCTCGCCTGCCCTCGATCGAGGTCGTCGGCCTCGCCGGCGACGGCATAAAAGCCGTCGACCTGGCGAAGAAGACCAGCCCGAACCTGATAACGATGGACCTGACCATGCCCAACATGGACGGCGAAGCATGCATCGAACAGATTTCGAAAATCCTGCCCGACGCAAGAATCCTGGTGGTCTCGGCGCTCTCCGACAAGTCGACCGCGCTGCGCGCGATCACCAAGGGTGCTCACGGCTTTCTGCAGAAGCCATTTACCGACGAGAGCATGGTCCAATCACTGCTGGAGTTGATGAGTTGAACTATCGTGCCCTGAACCCCGAGGACATCCAGGTGTTCTCCGAGGCAATCTCCACCTTCTTCGAGCGCATGACCCGCCAGCCGGCAAAAGTGCGCACGGCCTACATGCTGGACCAGCCCGAGGCCATCATCTGGAACGACTTCAACGGCGTCATCCATGTTTCCGGAGGCTTTCGCGGCACCGTCTGCTTTTCCGCGCCGCGCGGCCTGCTGCTTGAAGTACTGTCGGCGATGGGAGAAACCGAGGAGTCGCCAGGCAACTTTCTCGATGTTGCCGGGGAGATCGCCAACATCCTGTCCGGACGCGCGCGGCGGCATTTCGGCGAAGCCCTGGACATTGCGCCCCCTGTCTCCTGTGAACGTGACGGCACCGAAATCGCAAAGGTCGCCGCAGGCCCGGCATTTGCGATTCCCCACACCTGGGGGCCCTACGAAGCAAACCTGGTGGTTCATCTTGACCTGATTCAGCGACGCTGAACGTCAGCCGTGGCGCGCGCCCGGCCGGAATAGGGCGGGCGGTGCCGCCAGCAAATCAAAAAGTCGGCGCTGGCGGTACGGCGAATCGAGGACCGGGGATCAGCAGCGACGCAGCAGCAGCAGCGTGATGTCGTCCGACTGCGGCTGCGCCCCGGCGAAGTCATCGACGGCGGCAACGATTCCCTGCACCGTGCCGGCCACATCCGGCTGGCGATCGGCCAGCAACTGCTGCATGGCCTCTTCGCCGAACTGTGCGCTATCGACTGCCTCCGCCTCGGTTACGCCGTCCGTGTAAAGCAGCAGGCGGCTGCCGCGCGGAAAAGCGACGCGGCCGACCCGAAACACCAGATCCGGCACCATCCCGGCGATCGGATTGCGCGGCTGTTCGAGGAAAACCGGTGCGGCGCCGGGCAGTTCGAGCAGCGGCGGGTTGTGGCCGATATTGACGTAGTGCAGTTCGCCGCTTTCCAGATCCAGGATCGCGCAAAACACCGAAACGAACAGCTGGGCCTCGTTGGATGCGGCCAACTGGTCATTGACATGGCGCGCGAGTCCCGCCAACTGAAGCCCCGGGTCGCGTTCGCCGCGGGCCGCTTCGCTGCGCAGCAGGGTCAGGGCCTGCACCATGAACAGTGCCGCCGGCATGCCCTTGTTGCAGACATCGCCGATGGCGAAGAAGTAGCGATTCGGACCCTGTTGCATGACATCGTAAAAATCGCCGCCCACCTGCCGCGCGGCACGCATGAAGCCGTGGCATTCGACCTCTGCCTGACCGGGAAGGAGCGGATTGGCGGGAAGCATGCTGGCCTGGATGCGGCGCGCGAAATCGAGTTCCCTCTGCAGGGCCTCCAGTTCCATGGCACCTCGGATGCGGGCGACGATGCTCTCGTTGCCGCGGCGCATGCGCTCGGCGAGCATGACAATCAGGTTGCGGCCGATGCGCGGAATGGCCAGCAGGCGTTCGAGGAACACCGGGCCCTCGATGACCAGCAGTTGGGTTGCCTCCGCCGTCACCACCCAGGCCGACACGGGCTTTCCGTCGGCGACCGAAAGTTCGCCCACGCACTGGCCGCTGGGGATGAGCACCGCATCCCCGGAGCCCGGCCCGTCGAGGTGTACGCGCAGGCTGCCGCCGACCACGACCAGAACCGCGTTCACCGGTTCGCTGGTCCGCAGCACCACGGTATCCGCCGGATACTCGACGATGCGGCAATGCTCGAGTATCGCCTCTAGGGCCGCGTAGGGAACGTCACGAAACAAGTCGCATCGCGAGATGAAGCCGAGCGAGCGGCGGTCGATGTCGGAGCGCTGGTCGGCCGCAACCAGAGTGCCATCGGCACGCCGGAGCGGGAAGCCGGCTGGAGCAAAACGGCGCCGGTCCACGCGCCGCGGCAGTTCCCCGACATCGCCGAAGGCCACGGTAAGGAAATTTCTCTCCTGGCGGCGTTCGTAATGACAGACATCCGCGAACTGGCGCACCAGATGGATGCCGAAGCCGCCGATACGCGCGTCGTCAAGCGACTTCGCCTGCACCGGCGGCGCGAGATCGAGCGGGTTGAACCCGGGGCCGGCATCGCTGACCGTGAGAACCAGCGTCTCCTGACCAAAGATCAGTTCCAGTTCGATCTCGCCAGGCCCGCCGCCATACGCATAATCGACCACGTTGTTGATGAGTTCGATGATGCACAGGTCGAGGCTGTCGGTGCGTTCGGCCGGCACGCCATATTGGGCGGCCAGGGTGCGCGCCCAGATGCTCGCCTCGCCGGCCGCGGCGAGCCCGCTTTCGAGCATCAGCAGGTGATGCTTTGCCGGCTCCGGCATTTCAGGTGCCGGCGA
>CAIZHL010000136.1 GCA_903932755.1 uncultured beta proteobacterium | reverse complement strand
CCGGCACGCTGATGGTGGAACCGACCGAGTCGGAAGACAAGGCCGAGCTCGACCGCTTCTGCGCCGCGATGTGCAGCATCCGCGACGAGATTCGCCAGATCGAAACCGGAGCCTGGACTCTGGAACAAAGCCCGCTAAAGCACGCGCCGCACACCGAAGCCGACATGATCGGCGAATGGACGCGGCCCTACTCGCGCCAGCAGGCCGTGTTCCCGCTGCCGTGGGTGGCCGAGAACAAGTTCTGGCCCTTCGTCAATCGCATCGACGACGTGCACGGCGACCGCAACCTGTTCTGCGGCTGCGTGCCGATGGAGAGCTACACATGACCGCATCTTCCGTGTCCCTGATCCTCACCGTGATCGGCGACGATCGCCCCGGGCTCGTCGGCGAGCTTTCCGCCGCGATTAGCGCCCACCAGGGCAACTGGCTGGAGTCCTCGATGGCGCAACTGGCGGGCAAATTCGCCGGCATCGTCGAGGTCGGCGTCGACGCCGCGCAAGCCGATGCGCTCAGCAAGGCCTTGGGCCAGCTCAAGGGCCTGAAAGTCACGGTTGAATCTGCGGTGTCCAAAAAGTCGGCGCCCGCGGGACGCCGACTGAAACTGGCCCTGGTCGGCCACGACCGCATCGGCATCGTGCGCGAAGTCTCGCAGGTGCTGGCGAACCATGCCGTCAATGTCGAAAGCCTCGACACCCACACCTCCAGCGCACCGATGTCCGCCGCCGTGCTGTTCCATGCGGTGGCCGAACTCACCGCCGCACCCGACCTCGACGTCGGCGCGCTGACCGCGGAACTGGAACGCATCTCCAACGATCTGATGGTCGACATCACCCTCGACGAGACCATCCGGGCCTAGTTCAGGGTCAAGGTGAAACCGATGAACGTAATACGAGGCGTCATCCCGGGCTTGACCCGGGATCCAGAATTGACCGCCGACTGGATTCCGGCTTTCGCCGGAATGACGGATCCATCCATCCGATACCCTATGCCTGACTGTTAGCCGAATGTATACCCTGCACATCGCCAACAAGAACTACTCCTCGTGGTCGTTGCGCCCGTGGGTGTTGATGCGCGCGCGCGGCATCGCCTTCGAAGAAGTGTCGCACCCCTTTACACCCGGCAACGGACAGGATTTCCGCGATATCGCACCGGCCGGCAAGGTGCCCTGGCTGGTCGATGGCGAGACCGTGGTCTGGGATTCGCTGGCGATCGCCGAATACCTCGCCGAGCACCATGCCGGCGTCTGGCCGACCGATGCCGGGGCCCGCGCCTGGGCGCGCTGCGCTGCCGCCGAGATGCATTCGGGCTTTGCCAATCTGCGCGGCCAGCACGGCATGAACGTCGGCGTTCGTGTTGCGGTCGCGCGGCGCTCGCCCGAAGTGCTGGCCGACATTGCACGCATCGAAGACCTGTGGAACGAGGGCCTGCTCAGATTCGGCGGCCCCTTCCTGGCCGGTCGCGAGTTCACCGCCGTCGATGCCTTCTTCGCGCCCGTCGTGTATCGCTTCCGCACCTATGGCGTGACGGTCAGCGGCGCGGCGGCCGGCTACCTCGAAACCATGCTCGCCCACCCGGCACTGAAGGCATGGGAGGCCGCGGCGCTGGCCGAGGACTTCCGCGACCCGCCGCACGAAGCCGAACTGGCGCAGATCGGCACCGTGACCGCCGACCTGCGCACGCCCGCCAGGTGAAAACTCCCGAACTGCTGGCGCCGGCAGGTTCGCTCCTGATGGCGCGCACGGCGCTGGATTTTGGCGCCACGGCGATCTACGCCGGCCAGCCGCGTTACAGCCTGCGCGTGCGCAACAACGATTTCGGCACGCTGGAAAACCTCGCCACCGGCATCCGCGAAACGCAGGCGCGCGGCGGCAAGTTTTATCTGGTCAGCAACATCCTGCCGCACAACGCCAAGCTGAAAACCTACCTCGAGGACATGGCCCCGGTCATGGATCTCAAGCCCGACGCGCTGATCATGGCCGACCCGGGGCTGATGCTGATGATCCGCGAGCGCTGGCCGGACATGCCCATCCACCTCTCGGTGCAGGCCAACACGGTGAACCATGCCGCCGTGAAATTCTGGCGCAGCGTCGGCGTTTCGCGCGTGATCCTCTCGCGCGAACTCTCGCTCGACGAAGTCGCCGAGATCCGCCAGGAATGCCCCGACACGGAACTCGAAGTCTTCGTGCACGGCGCGCTGTGCATCGCCTATTCCGGGCGCTGCCTGCTCTCCGGCTATTTCAACCACCGCGATCCAAACCAGGGCAGCTGCACCAACTCCTGCCGCTGGGACTACAAGGTGCATGAGGGCAAGGAAGACGGCGGCGGCGACGTCGCGCTGGCCACGCCGCGCCCTGTCGCCGTAGCGCCAGCGCCGATTTTTCCGGGCGCGGCGAAGCAGAACACCCTGCGCCGTCCCGGCGCCACCTGGCTGCTGGAAGAGAAGGAGCGCCCCGGCGAATACATGCCGATCGAGGAAGACGAGCACGGCAGCCACATCCTCAACTCGAAGGACCTGCGCGCCATCGAATACGTGG
>CAIZHL010000135.1 GCA_903932755.1 uncultured beta proteobacterium | reverse complement strand
TTGAACTCGAGGTAGCCGCGATTCAGGTAATACGAGCGCAGGGTCTCGATGTCTCCCGAGAGTTTCTGCTTGGAGTACTGATCGTTCTTCGTATACCACGTCAGCCACCCCGGCGTACGCAATACCATCAGGTCGAGCAGGTCCGATTCCTTCATGGCGCTGGCGCCGACGATGTTGATCTGCTTGATCTTGGCGATTTCGCCCTCGACGACCGCAAAATTGACGCCGACGCGATTGCGTTCTAGCGGCGTGATGGTGGTGGTCACCTGAACCGCATAGTGGCCCTGCGCGAGGTACTGGCGCTTGAGTTCCTGCTCGGCGCGCTCGACCATCGCCCGGTCGAAGATGCGCGACTCGGCAAGGCCCACGTCGCGCAAGCCCTTCTTCAGGTCATCCGGCTTGAACGCCTTGAGCCCGGTGAATTCCAGCGATGCGATTGCCGGGCGCTCTTCCAGCACCACCACCAGAACCTGCCCGTCGACCTCGAGGCGAACGTCCTTGAAGAACCCGGTCGCGAACAGCGCCTTGATCGCCGCCGCCGCCTTTTCGTCAGTCATGGTGTCCCCCACCTTGACCGGCAGGTAGGAGAACACGGTTCCGGCCTCGGTGCGCTGGATGCCCTCGACCCGGATATCCTTGATCTGGAATGGATCAAAGGCCAGTGCCGCACGCGCCAGCAGCGCAAAAACCAGACCGGCAAGCAGTTTCTTCTTCATGAATTTTTGGCGAAAATTAGCCGGAAACAAGGCGGTTGATATCGTTGTAGAAGGCAAAAGCCATGAGCAGCGCAAGTAGAGCAAAACCAATCTGCTGGCCGATTTCCAGGGCACGCTCCGACACCGGGCCGCCCTTGAGAAACTCAACGAGATAATACATCAAATGCCCTCCGTCCAGAACGGGTACCGGGAGCAGATTGAGCACGCCGAGACTGATGCTGATCAGGGCCAGAAAACGCAGGTAATGGCTGGGGCCGAGCCGTGCCGACTGGCCGGCGTAATCGGCAATGGTCACCGGGCCGGAGAGGTTTTTCCATGACAGTTCGCCGGTCAGCATGCGGCCCATCATGCGCAGGCTGAGAACCGACGTATCCCAGGTCTGCCGCAATGATCGAGCGGCCGATTCGAGGGGACCATAGCTGACCACCACGGTCATTTCGAAAAGTTCGCCCTGGCCTTCCCTGGCCATCAGGCCCAGCCGTCCCTGTTTTTGCCCGCCCTCCTCGGCCGGACGCGGGATCGCCGCCAGTTCGAGCGTTCCGCCGTCGCGTTCGACGAGGAAGCGCAACTGCCGTCCCGCCGCGGCGCGCGCGGCAGATGCCAGCTCCGCCCACACGGCGATTGCCTTGCCGTCGACCGCCAGCACCCGGTCGCCCTCGCGGAACCCCGCTTCGGCGGCGGCCGATCCCGACTGGACCTGACCTACCACGGCGGGCAGGGGCGGCCGGTAGAGAACCAGTCCCAGCAGCCGCAGCGGGTCTTTCTCCAGTTCCTCCACATCGAAACGATCACTGGCGAAGCGGAAAACCCCGACCTCGCGTTGCGCACTGACTACCTCAAGCTGCAGGGGCTCCTTGTCCAGCGCCTGGCGCATGACTTCCCAGCGCAACTCCTGCCAGGTCTCGATCGGCTTGCCATTCACCGCGCGCACGGTGCCGCCCTCGGCGATGCCCGCCATCGCCGCCGGCGTGCCCACCGGCGGCAGGCCGAGACGCGGCTTGAGTTCGGTGACGCCATGCATGAACAAGAACCAGTAGAGCACGATGGCCAGCAGGAAGTTGGCTGCCGGACCGGCCGCAACGATGAAGGCGCGGCGGCCCACGGATTGCCGGTTGAATGCACGCGGCAAGTCAGCGGCGGCGACGTCGCCCTCGCGCTCGTCGAGCATCTTGACGTAACCGCCCAGGGGGAAGGCCGACACCGCCCACTCGGTGCCGTCGCGTCCGTAACGGCGCATCCAGATCACCTTGCCGAAGCCGAAGGCAAAGCGCAGTACCTTTACATCGCAGTAACGCGCCGCGAGGTAGTGACCCATTTCATGCACTACCACCAGCACCGCAAGGGCGACCAGAAAAGCTGCGACATACCACGCCAGCATCTGGGGATTCATCGCCCGGTGCCGCCCGTCCGGGCGAGAAGTTCCGTCGCCGTGGTGCGTCCCTGCCGATCGGCTTCCAGCACCGCCGCCAGGTCGGGCAGCGCCGCCGCCGGAACCGCGTCCAGGGTCGCGGCGATCAGTCCGGCAATGCCAAGGAAAGGCAGACGCCGTTCGAGAAAGGCAGCCACCGCCACCTCGTTGGCCGCATTCAGCACCGCTGCCGCATTGCCCTCCGCACGCAGGGCCCGGTAAGCGAGGTCGAGACACGGAAAGCGAGCCGGGTCCGGACGTTCGAAATTCAGTTGCCCGACGGCAAACAGGTCCAGCGGCGCGACGCCGGATTCGATTCGCTGCGGCCAGGCCAGGGCATGGGCGATGGGCGTGCGCATGTCGGGGTTGCCCAACTGCGCCAGCACCGAACCGTCCTCGTAATCGACGAGCGAGTGGATCACGCTCTGCGGATGGATCACCACCTCGATTTTTTCCGCCGGCGCATTGAACAGCCAGTGCGCCTCGATGACCTCGAGGCCCTTGTTCATCATGGTCGCCGAGTCGACGGAAATCTTCCGCCCCATGACCCAATTGGGATGTGCCACCGCCTGCTCGGGGGTTATCTGTGTCAGCGCATCCAGGGGCGTGGTGCGAAACGGGCCGCCCGAAGCCGTCAGCAGAATCCTTCTTATCCCGCCCCGCGCCATGTCGCCGGAATAATCGTACGGCATCGACTGGAATATCGCGTTGTGTTCGCTGTCGATCGGCAGCAACAGCGCGCCGGCGCGGCGCGCCTCGCTCATGAACACCGCACCGGCCATCACCAGCGCTTCCTTGTTGGCCAGCAGGATGCGCTTGCCGGCACGGGCGGCGGCCAGAGTCGGCGGCAGCCCGGCGGCACCGACAATCGCGGCCATCACCACGTCGACCTCGGGCAGGCCGGCGACCGCTACCAAGGCGTCTGCGCCGTGCAGCACTTCGGTCCGCACACCGCTGTCCCCGAGTAAGCCGGCGAGCTGCTGCGCCGCCGTCGCGCTGCCCACCACCGCGTACGCCGGACGAAACTGCCGGCACTGGGCCGCGAGAACCTCCACCTGGCTGTGCCCGGTCAGGGCCACCACCTCGAAGCGCTCGGGATGGCGCGCCACCACGTCGAGGGTGCTGACGCCGATCGAACCGGTGGCGCCGAGTACGGTCAGCTTCATGCGCGGACCAGATGCACGATCAGTGCCGCCAGCGGCAGGGTCGAGGTCAGCGCATCGATGCGATCGAGCACGCCGCCATGCCCCGGCAGCAGGTTGCTGCTGTCCTTGATGCCGGCCTGGCGCTTCAGCAGCGATTCGAACAGGTCGCCCATCACGCTGACCGCCGTGAGCAGCAGCAGCAGCAGCACGAGCAGCGGTGCGGCCAGCGGCACGTTGCCGGCCAGGGGCGAAAAATTGAGTACGACCGCGCCATAGATCATGACGCCGACCACGGCGCCGGCGACGCCCTCCCAGGTCTTGCCGGGGCTGATCGCAGGCGCCAGCTTGCGCTTGCCGAAGGCACGCCCGGTGAAATATGCCGCAATGTCGGCGACCCAAACCAGCGCCATGGCGGCCAGCAGCAACCATGTGCTCACGGCGTGCAGGGCCACCATCGCCGCCCAGGTCGGCAGGATCACCAGCGCACCGAGCAGGTAGCCGAAAAAATCATTGCCCGCCAGCGTCCATTTGAAGCGGAACCACAAGGGTACGACAAGGATCCAGAACGCCGCTGACACGCCGAGCAGGACCGGTACGAGCTGCGGCACTGCCACGGTGAGCTGCCAGCAGCACACCAGCAGCATGAGCGCATACAAAACGCGCGCCGACTGCTCCTGGCGCATCAGGCCGCCCCACTCCCATGCCGCCAGCGCCGCAATCGCGGCAAAGGCCAGCGCCGCCGCGACAGGCGGCAAGACGAACAGCACCAGCGCAAAACCCGCTGCGAGTAACAGCGCGGTGATGACCCGCGTCCTAAGCATCGCTGCCGGAGGCGCTGGATGAAGAAGTTCCCTCCGGGACGCACCGCGCTGGCGCGACGGCGGCCAGGGCCTGGCCGAGTTGCTCGCTGGTGCGGCCGAAGCGGCGTTCGCGCCGACGATACGAGCTTATCGCCGCGTCCAGCGCCGCATCGTCGAAATCCGGCCACAGCACCTCGGTGAAGTGCAGTTCGCTGTAGGCCAGCTGCCAGAGCAGGAAATTGCTGATGCGCTGCTCGCCGCCGGTGCGGATGAACAAGTCCGGTTCCGGCGCATAGGCCATCGCCAGATGCGGGGCCAGGTCGCTTTCGCCGAAACAGCCGATTTTTTCGGGATGGGCCAGCGCCAGCTGGTTCATGGCCTGCAGGATGTCCCAGCGACCGCCGTAATTTGCGGCGATGGTCAGCGTCAGCGTGGAATTGTTCGCCGTCTTTGCCTCGCCTTCGCGAATCAGCGCCACCAGGCGCGGCTCGAAGGCGGCAAGGTCGCCGATGACCTTGAGGCGCACGCCATTGGCGTGAAGCTTGCTGATCTCGCTTTGCAGGGCACTGACGAACAGGCTCATCAGGAAGGACACCTCTTCCGCCGGGCGGCGCCAGTTCTCCGAGGAGAAGGCGAACAGGGTCAGGTATTCAACTCCCCGCGTGATGCAGGCCTTGACCATCTCGCGCACCGTCTCGACCCCGCGCTTGTGGCCGGCGATGCGCGGCATGAAGCGCTTCTTGGCCCAGCGCCCGTTGCCGTCCATGATGATGGCGACATGCTGGGGAACCTCGCCCACCGAAGGAATTGCCTGCGTCGAGCTGGTGAATTTTCCTGCCATGCCACCCCCTCATATCCTGGAAGCAAAGCCAGACATACCGCTGAAGCCCTGCACCCTGACGCGATCCGGAATCAGATCGCCATCAGGTCCTTCTCTTTGTCCGCCAGCGCACGGTCAACCTCCGCGACATAGCGGTCGGTCAGTCGCTGCATGTCGTCCAGCGCACGGCGCTCGTCGTCCTCGGATATTTCCTTCTTCTTCAGCGCGTCTTTCAGATGCGAAATCGCATCGCGCCGCAGGTTGCGGATCGCCACCTTGGCATTCTCGCCTTCGTGCTTGATGACCTTGATCAGGTCGCGGCGGCGCTCTTCGGTGAGGGCCGGCATCGGGACGCGGATGATTTCCCCCTGGGATGAGGGATTCAGCCCCAGATCCGAATCGCGGATGGCCTTCTCGACCTTGGCCACCATCGGCTTTTCCCACGGCTGCACGCCGATGGTGCGGGCATCGATCAGGGTCACGTTGGCGACCTGGGTGATGGCCACCATGGAGCCGTAGTAATCCACCTGCACATGATCGAGGATGCCGGTATGGGCCCGTCCGGTGCGTACCTTGCCCAGATCGGCCCTCAGGGCCTCCAGGCTTTTCTGCATCTTCTGCTCTGAAGTCTTTTTCAGTTCGGGAATCATGCGTTCTCCTAAACGTGAACCAGGGTGCCCTCGTCCTCGCCCATCACCACGCGCTTCAGCGCGCCGGCCTTGAAAATCGAAAACACGTTGATCGGCAGCTTCTGGTCGCGGCACAGCGCGAATGCGGTGGCATCCATCACCGCCAGGTTGCGGCTGATCGCCTCGTCGAAGCTGATGCGGGCGAAGCGCGTAGCCGCAGGATCCTTCTTCGGATCGGCGGTGTAAATTCCGTCGACCTTGGTCGCCTTCAGCACAATCTCGGCGCCGATCTCGGAGCCGCGCAGTGCAGCGGCGGTGTCGGTGGTGAAGAAGGGATTGCCGGTACCGGCGCCGAAAATCACCACCTTGCCTTCTTCGAGATAGCGGATGGCCTTGCCGCGGATATAGGGCTCGACCACCTGCTCGATGTTCAGCGCCGACTGCACGCGGGCGTTGATGCCCGCCTGGCGCATCGCATCCGACAGTGCCATGGCATTCATCACCGTCGCCAGCATGCCCATGTAGTCGGCCGTGGCGCGATCCATGCCGGTGGCCGTACCGGCGATGCCGCGAAAGATATTGCCGCCGCCGATGACGACGCCAACCTCGACGCCGAGATCGGTGACCGCCTTGATTTCCGCCACGATGCCGGCCAGCATCGCGGTGTTGATGCCATAGGCATCATCACCCATCAGCGCCTCGCCCGACAGCTTGAGCAGGATGCGGCGGAACTTTGGCACAACCATGGCGTGCAGGACCTTACTTGTTGCCTGCTGCCGCAGCGGCTTGCGCGGCCACCTCGGCGGCGAAGTCATTGACCTTCTTCTCGATGCCTTCGCCGACGATGAACAGCGTGAAGCTGGCGACCGATGCGCCCTTCGCCTTCAGCAAAGCTTCGATGGTCTGCTTGCCGTCCTCGGCCTTGACGAAAATCTGGCCCAGCAGCGTCACGTCTTTCAGGTACTTCTGCACCGTGCCCTCGGCGATCTTCTCCAGCATCGCTTCCGGCTTGCCGGCCTCGCGCGCCTTTTCGATGGCGATACGACGCTCCATGTCCAGCAGTTCGGCCGGCACGCCGGACGAATCCAGCGACTTCGGCTTGGAAGCGGCGATGTGCATCGCCAGGTCCTTGGCCAGTTGCTCGTCGCCGCCAACCACATCAACCAGAACGCCGATCTTGGAACCGCCGTGGATGTACGAAGCCAGCTTGCCCTTGGCCGCGACGCGGACGAAGCGGCGGATGCTCATGTTCTCGCCGATCTTGCCCACCAGTGCGGCGCGGGTGGATTCGACCGTGCCGCCGCCCAGCGGCAGCGCGGACAGCGCCGCGACGTCGGCCGGGTTCTTTTCCGCCACCAGTTGCGCGCAATCTGCCGCCAACTTGAGGAATTCGTCGTTCTTGGCGACGAAGTCGGTCTCGCTGTTGATTTCGAAGATGCTGCCCAACTTGCCGTCGGCGCTCATGTAGATCGCCACAACGCCTTCGGCGGCAATGCGGGTCGCCGCCTTGCTGGCCTTGTTGCCCAGCTTGACGCGCAGGATTTCCTCGGCTTTCGCCATGTCGCCGGCGGCTTCCGTCAGCGCCTTCTTGCATTCCATCATCGGCGCGTCGGTCTTCTCGCGCAGTTCCTTCACCATGCTTGCGGTAATTTCCGCCATTGCTCTACTCCAGAATCAAATGCTTTGACC
>CAIZHL010000134.1 GCA_903932755.1 uncultured beta proteobacterium | reverse complement strand
GGAAACAGAATAGGCCGCGCCTGTTTCAGCAAGCCGAGAAAGACGTGAGCGAGGACCTCGTCCGAACCGTTGCCGACAAAGACATTCTGCGCACCGACGCCGTGATACTTGCCGATCGCCAGCTTGAGCTGCTCGGCATTCGGGTCGGGATACAGCTTCAGCGATTCGTCCGTGGCGGCGCGGATCGCCTCGAGCGCGCGCGGCGAAGGGCCGTAAGGGTTCTCGTTGGTATTGAGTTTGACGAGATTGGCGAGCCTGGGTTGCTCGCCCGGTACGTAGGGCTTGAGCCCCTTGACGACATCGCTCCAGAAACGGCTCATGGCTAGGCGGATTGATTGGTGCGGAAGTGGTGATTGAAGTTCTGGCGTGGCGCACAGGCCTGACGTACAGGCCCAGCGTGCAGCCTATGTTGCCGATGGTATCATGCGGCTCTCGACCCTTTGCCTGATCAAGACTGCCATGCGGCAAGCCGACATTTCACGCAACACCCTCGAAACAAAAATCCGCGTCAATCTCGATCTCGATGGCACGGGCGTTTCCAAACTTGCGACCGGCATCGGTTTCTTCGACCACATGCTGGACCAGATCGCGCGGCACGGCATGATCGACCTCACGGTCGAAGCGAAGGGCGATCTGCATATCGACGCACATCACACCATCGAAGACGTCGGCATCACCATCGGCCAGGCATTGGCCAAGGCGTGGGGCGACAAGAAAGGCCTGCGCCGTTACGGGCACGCCTATGTGCCGCTCGACGAGGCGCTGTCGCGCGTGGTGGTGGACCTTTCCGGCCGGCCGGGCCTGGTTTTCAACGTGCCCTTCACGCGCGCGACGATCGGCGAGTTCGATGTCGACCTGGTGCGCGAGTTCTTCCAGGGTCTGGTCAATCACGCCAATATCACGGTGCATATCGATGCCTTGTGCGGCGAAAATTCGCACCATCAGGCCGAGACCGTGTTCAAGGCTTTTGCCCGCGCGCTGCGCATGGCGGTGGAAGTCGATCCGCGTGCCGCCGGCGCCATTCCTTCGACCAAAGGCTCGCTCTGATCCTTCCATGAGCACGGTTGTAGTAGTCGATTACGGCATGGGTAACCTGCGCTCGGTGGCCAAGGCCATCGAGCACGTTGCCCCGCAGGCCGTGGTTCGCGTTAGTTCCGATGCGGCCGAGATCGCCGCGGCGGACCGGGTCGTGGTCCCCGGCCAGGGTGCGATGCCGGATTGCATGCGCGAGTTGTCCGCGCGCGGTCTGCGCGATGCGATCATCCGGGCCGCCGCCGAAAAGCCCTTTCTCGGCATTTGCGTCGGTTTGCAGATGCTCTTCGGCCATGCCGAGGAAGGCGATGTCATGGGACTGGAGATCCTCCCGGGCCGCGTGCCGCGGTTTCCGCAGGAGGCCATGGTGGCGCCCGACGGCACGCGCCTCAAGGTGCCGCACATGGGCTGGAACCAGGTGCAACAGGCCGAAGGCCACCCGTTGTGGGACGGCATCGACGATGGCGCGCGTTTCTATTTCGTGCACAGTTACTATGTAGAGCCCGAAAGCCCGGAGGTAATCGCCGGGTCTACTCACTACGGCATCCCCTTTACCAGCGCAGTTGCCCGCGCTAACATCTTCGCTGTTCAATTCCACCCGGAAAAAAGCGCCCAGGCCGGTTTGCGACTGCTCGGCAATTTCATGCGCTGGACTCCCTGATCCCACCGCACTTCTGGCACATCTCTATCTCGATACATTCCTATGCTGCTGATACCCGCGATTGATCTCAAGGATGGTCACTGCGTTCGCCTGAAGCAGGGTGCAATGGATGACGCCACCGTATTCTCCGAAGATCCAGCGGCCATGGCCCGCCACTGGATAAGCAAGGGTGCGCGCCGCCTGCATCTGGTCGACCTCAATGGCGCCTTCGCCGGCAAGCCGAAGAACGAAAGCGCCATCAAGGCAATTCTGGATGAGGTCGGCGACGAGATTCCGGTTCAGTTGGGCGGAGGCATTCGCGACCTGGACACGATAGAACGTTGCCTCGACGACGGCGTCACCTACGTCATCATCGGTACCGCCGCCGTCAAGAATCCCGGTTTCCTGCACGATGCCTGCGGCGCCTTTCCCGGCCACATCATCGTCGGCCTCGATGCGAAAGACGGTAAGGTGGCGGTAGACGGCTGGTCGAAAATGACCGGACACGACGTCGTCGACCTGGCGAAGAAATTCGAGGACTACGGCGTCGAAGCCGTGATCTATACCGACATCGGCCGCGACGGCATGCTCTCCGGCGTGAACATCGAAGCCACGGTAAAGCTGGCGCAGGCGCTGCGCATTCCGGTGATCGCCAGCGGCGGCATCGCCTGCATCAAGGACGTCAAGGCGCTGTGCGCGGTGCAGGGCGAGGGCATCATGGGCGCGATTACCGGCCGTGCGATCTATGAAGGCACCCTGGATTTCAAGAAAGCCCAGGCGGAGGCGGACAAGCTGTCGGCGCGGTAACGCTCATGGCAGCGAGAGCGACACCGATGATGAAACACGCGAAAGGCGAATTGAAGGCCCGCCCCCCCATCCCCCCTCACGGG
>CAIZHL010000133.1 GCA_903932755.1 uncultured beta proteobacterium | reverse complement strand
GTCGCCTGGTTCATGGAGTACTGGTGTCGGCGCTATCAGGGAGAAGCGACTGCCCCTCTGCCCTCCCGCCTCGCCGACGCCGACCGCTGGTACGACTCGCGCCATGTCCCGCACGATAGCCGCTGGCTGCTCGACCTGCCCGCCTGGGACGGCACGCGGCGCTATCTGCAGGACAGCCTGGACGAGGCGCTGGAGGCCCTGCACGGGCTCCCCGAGACCGATGCCGCCCTCTACTTTCACCGGCTTGCCCTGTTCCACGAGGACATGCACGACGAAGCCTTCCGCTACACGCGGCAGACCCTGGGTTGGCCGGCCCGCGACGGGCTGGCCGAGCTTTCGCCGGGCAGCGATATCGCGCTCGACGGCGGCGGATTCCTCATGGGCAGTTCGCCTGCCGCCCGGGGCTTCGTCTTCGACAACGAGAAGTGGGCGCATCCGCAGCACGTTGCCGGCTTCGCGATTGCGTCGACGCCGACGCGCAACTCGGAGTTCCTGGCTTTCGTCGAGGCGGACGGCTACCGGCAGCCGCAATGGTGGTCGCCCGCCGGCCAGGCATGGCTCGCCGCCAGCGGGCAGACCATGCCGCGTTACTGGCGCAGGATTGCAGGCCGCTGGCAGCAGCGGCGCTTCGCCGAATGGGTCGATCTGGCGCCCGACCGGGCGGCAGTCCACCTCACGGCGCATGAAGCCGAAGCATGGTGCCGCTGGGCCGGCCGCCGCCTGCCGGACGAAGCGGAATGGGAATACGCCGCCCGCCACGCCAGCCAGTTCGACTGGGGCACGCAGGTGTGGGAATGGACCGCCAGCCCCTTCGTGCCTTATCCCGGCTTCAGCCCCGATCCCTATGCCGAATATGCCGCGCCCTACTTCCACACCCACCGCAGCGTGCGCGGAGCTTCCTTCGCCACGCGGCCGCGCATGCGTTCGGCGCGTTACCGCAACTACTACGAGCCGCAGCGCGACGACATCTTCATCGGCTTTCGCAGCTGTCCGCAGCGATAGCGCTCAAAGGCGTTGCAGCAGGAAGAAAGCCAGGAAGCCGCAGCCGATGGTCAGCAGCGTGTTGCGCCACACGGCGGCCACGATGATGGCCACCAGCCCCGCCCAAAGCCGCGGATTGGCGCTGCCGAGGACGATCTCCCCCTGCACCAGCAGGAGCTCCGGCGCAGTCAGGGCGGTCAGCGCCGCGATGGGAACGAAGGGCAACAGGCGATGGAACCACCCCGGCGGCTGAAAGTGTCCCTCCGCTGCGATGAAGGAATAGCGGATGGCGAAGGTAATCGCCCCGCAGACGGCCATCAGCCACCAGATGTTCATTTGCTTTTCCCCGGCATCGCGGCGCCTACCACCAGTCCGGCCAGTGCCGCAATGAACAGCCCGATCTTGTAGGGCAGCGCGGCAAGCACAACGGCCACCGCAGCCGCCGCGAGGGCTGCCGCCAGGAGCGCGCGGCTCGCGATCATCGGCACCACGATGGCGATGAAAGTCAGCGGCAGCGCAAAATCCAGCCCGAGATCCGACGGCAGTTGCGCGCCGATCAGCACGCCGGCCAGCGTCGCCAGTTGCCAGCCGGCCCACAAGCCGAAGCCGGAACCGAACAGGATCCAGTGCGCGTTGGCCGATTCAGGAGAATCCGGCCTGGCCGCCATGAGATGCGGGATCGCCGCCGCATAGGCCTCATCGGTCAGCAGATAGGCCAGCAGGACTTTCCAGCGCCGCGGCAGTCGCGCCAGGATCGGCGCCACCGAAGCGCTGTAGAGCGCGTGGCGCAGATTCACCAGGCCGACGGCGCCGGCCGTCAGCAGGAAGGGAGCGCCGGCGCCCACCAGTTGTGCCAGCAGGAACTGCGCCGAACCGGCGAACACGATCGACGACATCGCCATCGCCGCCAGGGCCGGGATGCCGCTTTGCAGAGCCACCACGCCGTAGATCACGCCGAAGGGCGCGACACCCACCAGGATCGGCAGAACCGCCCGCAGGCCGAGGGAAAAGGCTGAAGCCGGTTTCATCGGCGCCCCGGCAGATTCACCAGCACGATGCCGCCCACCACCAGCGCCGCGGCGGCAAAGAAGTGCAGGCTGGGCTGGTCGTTCATCAACAGCATGCCGAACCAGACGCCGAACAGCGGAGTGAGGAAGGAGAACACCAGCAGGCGACCAGCAAGATAGCGCGTCAGCAGCCAGAACCACGCCAGGTAACTGATGAAGGCAACGACCACGATCTGGTAGGCCATGGCCCAAAAAGTCGGCGCTGACAAGACGCCGATGCCGCGTTCGCCGACCAGCCAGGACAGCGGAAACATGACTGCCGCGGACACCACCAGTTGATACAGCAGCACCTTGGTGGCCGTTATTTTTGCCAACGCGGTGGCGCGGAT
>CAIZHL010000132.1 GCA_903932755.1 uncultured beta proteobacterium | reverse complement strand
GAAAAGTCAGGTCGCCGTCGGGCCGCAGACCATATGACCTGAAGTCGGCGCTGACGGGACGGCGCTTCAGGTCCGCTCGTAAGTCACGAACGCGTAGCCGAGCCCTGCTTCGTCGCGCTGCGCATCGCGCGCCCTTTCGCGCCACTGCCGCGGGTCGCGCGGCGGAAACCAGGTGTCGCCTTCGTAGTCGGCATCGATCTCGGTCAGCTGCAGGCGGTCCGCCAGCGGCAGCGCGGCCACGTAGAGTTCGGCGCCGCCGATGACGAAGGCTTCGCCGCCGCTGGCGGCTGCCACCGCATCCGCCAGCGAGGTGACGACGTTGGCGCCGGCCGCCGCGTAGCCGGCATTGCGCGTGACGACGATGTTCTGCCGGCCGGGCAGGGGGCGGAATTTTTCCGGCAGCGATTCCCAGGTCTTGCGGCCCATGATCACGGCGTGTCCCGTGGTCAGCGCCTTGAAGTGTTTGAGGTCGGCCGGCAGGTGCCAGGGCAGGCGGTTGTCCCGGCCGATCACGCCGTTTCTGGCGACGGCGGCGATCAGGGTGAGGGTGGTTTTTTGCATGGTCCGCCGCTCAGGCCGCAAGCTTCTTGTAAAGCGCGGCGTAATGGCCGGCCGCTTCGGCCCAGCTCGAATCGCGGGCCATGCCGTGCTTTTGCAGCCGGCGCCAGAGGACGGGGTCGCGCCATGCGGCGGCGGCGCGCTGCAACGCGGCGTAGAGGGCGGCGGCGGTGGCCGGGCCGAAGACGAAGCCGTTGCCGTGCTTTTCGTCGGCGGCGTCGATCACGGTGTCGGCCAGGCCGCCGGTGGCGCGCACCACGGGCGGCGTGCCGTAGCGCAGGCTGTACATCTGGTTGAGGCCGCAGGGTTCGAAGCGCGAGGGCATGACGAAGATGTCGGCGCCGGCTTCGATGCGGTGGGCGAAGCCTTCGTCGAAGCCGATGCGCACCGCGCAGCGGCCGGGGTGGCGCCGGGCGAAGGTGGTCCAGCCGTGCTCCAGGGCGTGGCCGCCGCTGCCGAGCACGGCGATCTGCGCCGGCATGTCGAGGACGCGGGCGGCGATGTCGAGCAGCAGGTCGAGCCCCTTCTGTTCGGTGAGGCGGCTCACCACCGCCAGCAGCGGCAGGTCGGTGCGGACTTCGAGGCCCATCTCGGCCTGTAGCGCGGCCTTGCTGGCCGCCTTGTCCTCAAGCCGGCGCGGGCCGTAGGGCTTGACCAGGTGGCGGTCGTGCGCCGGGTCCCAGTCGCGCGTGTCGATGCCGTTGAGGATGCCGGAGAGGTCCGCCGCCCGATGCCGCAGGAGGCCGGCCATGCCCATGCCTTCGGCATCGGTCTGGATCTCGCGGGCGTAGGTCGGGCTCACCGTGCTGATGGCGGTGGCGTGCTGCAGGCCGGCCTTGAGGAAGGAGAGGTGGCCGTAGTATTCGACGCCGTGCATGCTCCAGGCCGCATCGGGCAGGCCCAGCTCGAACAGCGAGGCGTGGTCGAAGAGGCCCTGGAAGGCCAGGTTGTGCACCGTGACGAGCGACCTCGCCGGGCGCTCGGCGCGCCAGGCGAGGTAGGCCGGCGCCAGCGCGGTCTGCCAGTCGTTGCAGTGGATGACATCGGGCTGCCAGTCGAGGGTGCTGGCCTCGGAACCGATCCAGGCGGCGACGCGCGAGAGCAGGCCGAAGCGCAGGTGGTTGTCGAGCCAGTCGCGGCCCTCGGGGCCGAGGTAGGGGTTGCCGCCGCGGTCGTAATAGTGGCGGTAGTCGAGCAGCAGGAGCGGCGTGCCGTCGGGCGCCGTGGCCTCGCGCAGGCCCGGGGTCGGCAGCAGGCCGCCGAGCCAGTGCGGTCGCG
>CAIZHL010000131.1 GCA_903932755.1 uncultured beta proteobacterium | reverse complement strand
TGTAGTATAGCGCCGCCCACATCTGGTGCTGACCGACGTCCGAGGTGATGAAGGCGTCGCCGCCGGTAATCTCGTAGAGCTTTTCCACGACGTTCTGGGGCATGATGATTTCCTTGCCCTGCTTGTAATTGAGCGATTTCTTGCCACGCCACTCGTCGATCTGCTTCCACCACGCCGCAAGTGCTTTCGGCTCGGGCACGCCTTCCGATGCTTCGAGAAGCTTTTGCAGTTCGTCCAGCACGTCGGGCAAGTTGCCGACGATGGGCACATCAACCTTGACCCGCTTTGCAATCGAGGACGGATCGATGTCGATGTGAATGATCTTGCGCGGAACCTCGGCAAAATGCACCGGATTGCCGATTACGCGGTCATCGAAGCGGGCGCCGACTGCGATCAGAACATCGCAATTCTGCATGGCCATATTGGCCTCATAGGTGCCATGCATGCCCAGCATGCCCAGCCATTGCTTGTCGGTAGCCGGATAACCGCCCAAACCCATCAGGGTGTTGGTTACCGGGAATCCAAGATTGCGCGCAAGCTTGACCAGTTTCTCCGAGGCATCCGAAAGGATCACGCCGCCTCCAGCATAGATCATCGGCCGCTTGGCCTCCAGCAGCATTTGTACCGCCTTCTTGATCTGCCCGCCATGCCCCTTTATCACAGGGTTGTAGGACCGCATGGCAATCGTCTTGGGGTATTCGAATTCGCACTTCTGGTTGGTGATGTCCTTCGGGATATCGACCAACACCGGACCGGGACGCCCTGTCTTGGCTATATAAAAGGCCTTCTTCAGAGTAATCGCCAGATCCCGGACATCCTTGACCAGGAAATTGTGCTTGACGCAGGGCCGGGTAATCCCCACCGTATCGCATTCCTGAAAAGCGTCCTGTCCGATATAACCGGTCGGCACTTGACCGCTGATGATCACCAGCGGCACGGAGTCCATGTGCGCCGTGGCGATGCCGGTGACCGCATTGGTGACGCCGGGCCCCGAGGTGACGAGGCAAACGCCGATCTTGTTGGAAGACCGCGAATACGCATCCGCTGCGTGCACAGCAGCCTGCTCATGACGAACCAGGACATGCTTGAACTTGTCCTGCTTGAACAGTTCGTCATAAATGTAAAGAACCGACCCGCCGGGATAGCCGAATACGTATTCGACTTTTTCCTCCTGCAAGCACCTGATTACGATTTCTGCGCCAGTTAGCTGCATTGATTGCACCTGTTACACTTTTCGAGTGAAACATATAACCTTACTGACTCGGCCGCAAATGGTCAAGATTTATAGTCTGTTTTTATTTATGAGAAACTGCTGAAAACCGGCAGGAGCCTTCCCTGGGTACTCGAGTCGAACTTTCCAATTTCCTTGCCAGCGTGGAACGCCGGGCTTTCAAACAAGCCATGTTTGCCATTCGAAACGAAGAAACCGCTTTGGACATCGTTCAGGATGCCATGATGCGGCTCGCCGAAAAATACGGTGACCGGCCAATCATCGAGTGGCCAATGTTATTTCAGCGCATACTGCAGAACGCCATTCGTGACAGCTACCGGCGGTCCAAGGTTCGATCCCTATGGACGACGCTGCTTTCGTCGCTTTCACCAAATGATGATGAGGATATCGATCCTCTGGAAACTATTGCGGCAGAGTACGAGTCTATTGGCTTGACAACTCCGCACCGGCAACTTGAGCGCTCGCAACTCCTTGGAATTATTGAAAAAGAAATCCAGAAGCTGCCGCCGCGTCAACGAGAAGCCTTCCTGATGCGTTACTGGGAGGATATGGATATTGCCGAAACGGCGACGGCAATGGGTTGTTCGGAATGAAGCGTGAAGACGCATTGTTCGCGTGCTACCCACACTCTGGCTGCAGCACTCGGGGCAAAAGGCATAAAGCTATGAACGAAGACAGTGAATTCGGCTACAAGGCAAGGCAAATTCTCAATCAGGGTGTCGATGACCTTGATCGAGCAGTGACTTGCCGCCTCCATGATGCCCGCCAAGGCGCATTGAATTGCCAAAAAGTTTCGGTTGCAGGACTGCGTATCGCCGGAATCGGGCAGGTGATTGAGTTTTCAGTGCTGTCCAACGCGCGCAGTCTGGTTGCCGTAATAGCTTTGATCATCGGGGCCACAGGTACCTACTACTGGAGTGCTTTTGAGCAAGCCCAGGAATATGAGGATATCGACAGCGCTCTCCTCGTCGACGAGTTGCCCCCGTCCGCATACCTTGATCGAGGTTTCCAGGCATGGCTCGAGCGCGCTTCCGACTCATCCTCGCAGTAGCGCTTTGGCTGGTCTCCACGCTAAGCCAAGCTGTCGTCACCCCTCCACTGCCTCAGCCGTCTTGGGCTGAGCTGAGTACGGATCAGAAGCGCATCCTCGCTCCCTTGGCTGGAGAGTGGAACACGATGGACGGGTTCCGTCGCAAGAAGTGGTTGGGCATTGCCCAGCGTTATCCGTCCCTGAGCCCCGACGAGCAAGCCCGCATGCAACGACGGATGACCGACTGGGCCAAGTTATCACCGGATGAGCGCAAGCGCGCAAGAGAGCAGTACCAATCACTGCAAAAGGCCCCTCCAGAGAAAAAGGAAGCCGTAAAGCAGAAATGGGAGGAATACAAGGAACTTCCGGAAAGTGAGAAAAACCGCTTCAAGGCCGAGGCGAGCCGGAGTCCAACCCCGCGCCCTGCTCCTCCAAAGTCCGTACTTCCAGCCAAACCGCCCGGGCCCAACGCACCTTCTCCAGTAACCAGCCCGGACCAGTCCGCTAACCGCTAGCCCGCAGCCATGCCTGCCCCAGCAACTCCCCCCGGTTTCGAGTTGGCCGGTCTACGTCGCCGCATCGCCAGCATGGCTTATGAAAGCCTGCTGTTGCTTGGCGTGCTCTCGGTCTGCTTTATGCTGCCGCATCTGGCGCTGGGGATGTCATTCAACATTGCATTGCCGGGCTGGGTGTTGTTGACTCACATTTTTATTGTGCTCGGCGCCTACTTTGTCTGGTATTGGCACCATGGCGGACAAACTCTGGCCATGCAGACCTGGAAGATCCAGCTGCTAACCCCGAGCGGCACCCAACCATCGCTAACGCAGTTGGCACTTCGCTATGTTCTTGCCTGGCCCTGCCTGGTCTATCTGGGTGCGGGATTGTTCTGGGCGATTTTCGATCGCGATCGTCAGTTCCTTCATGACCGATTGGCGGGAACCCGCCTCGTGTTCAAGCGCGACTGAACGTTCCCCCAGTGCGGAGCCCCTGCATCAGCGTCGCTCAACCCACCATAGCATGCTGGCTGCTGCCATCAGGAACAGCACGCTTGGGGTTATTGCGGAAAAGAATGGCGGCCAGCTGTTGATTACGCCGAGACTGGAAAACAACCCGTTCAGCATGTGAAAGCCGATGCCGAGCATAATCCCGGCGAAAACTCGAATGCTTACCGCGCCCATGCGATCCTGCATGTAGGCAAACGGCAGTGCCAGAGCCATCATTACCAGCGCTGCCAACGGATAAATCAGCTTCTTCCACATTGCGATGTCGTAGCGATCCGTCTTCTGCTGGTTACCGCTCAAGTGACGAATGTATATATACAAGTTCACCAGCGACATGCGTTCCGGCACCACCAGAAGCACCGCCAGCAGATCCGGATTTAGGGCCGATTTCCAGGTCATTTCGGAATACTTTTCCACATGTGCCGCATCGCCCGAAAACACGGTGCGGACAACACCGTCGAGCGTCCATGTTCCGGCGCCGATATAACGGCCGCGTTCAGCCTGGCTGATAGACCGCAACTGGAACCTGTCATCAAATTCGAACACGCGAACATTCCGCAGCGAGGCATCGGGACGCACTTCGCGAACATTTACGAATGAACGCTCGTCTCTGACCCACAAACCCGACCGAAACTCCTGCGCTACCAGTTTGCCCATGGCCTTCAACCTTAGTTGCTGCGCCGCACGCTCGGAGGGGGGGGCCAAAAACTCTCCAATCAACAGGGTCAGCACGGCAAACACCAGCCCGATCTTGCCCAAGGTAATCAACAGGTCCCGTGTAGACAAGCCGGCAGCACGCAACACCGTAATCTCGGAGTGGCGAGCCAGTACGGTCAGCGCATACAGGGTTCCGATCAGTACGCAAATCGGGAACAACTCATACAAACGCCCGGGCAGAGTCAATATCACGTAACCAAGCGCATGCTGAATTTGATAGCCTCCCCGACCAACGCTCTCAAGCTGGTGGATAAGATCAAAAAAAGCGAAAAGCATCAGGAAGGCCAGAAGCACCAGCCCGGTTGATGCATATATTTCGCGCGCCAGATGGCGCTCGTAAAGCTTCAGCGCCATCTGAGTTTCCCCCACGCAAGGGGGTTCTGCCGGCGATAAAAGAGAATGACCAATAGCAGGAACATGCCTACATGCACGGCCCAAACGCCGATTTCGAACGCCAGTCGTCCCTGGGCTACCCAAGCCTGGCTGACGCTGAGCAAGTTGCTGTAGATCATGTACGCAAGCAACGCGAACAGGAAATTATTCGCCCGTCCCGCACGTGGATTGACGAAAGACAATGGAATCGCAAGTATCGCCAGATTGAGGGCTGCCAGCGGAATTCCGAGCCGCCATAAAAGTTCCGCCATATGCACGGGTTTCGGATCGCGGAGGAGTTCCCACACCGGCCTGCTGCGCGGCGAATCGACGAATCCGCGCGCCTCCTTGGTCTCGATACGAATGGCGTAACGGTCAAATTCCATGACCCGATACTCGGCCGTGCCGGCAGTGCCTTCATAGCGCCGACCGCGATCAAGGACGAGGAATCGGTCTCCATTGGGCGTGGTTTCAGTGAAACCGTGCGCGGTCGCCATCACCCCCAGTCGGCCCTGCTGAATGGAACTGATGAAGACGTTTTTTACCTTCCCGTCTTCGTTGGCCATGCTCTCGACGAAAAACACGCGGTCGGCGGCCTTTGACTCATTGAATGCCCCAGGCGCCACGCGCGCAACGTCGTCGCGCTGATCCATTGTTTGCCGGTAAGTCTCGCTCTTCTGTGCAGCCCAGGGCGTCAAGAACAGCGAAAGCGCAGCTACCACGACCACCGGTGGGCCGACGAAGGTCAATACCGGCCGCACCCAAGCGGTCAGGGGCATTCCGGACGCCAGCCAGACCACCATTTCCGAATCTCGATACCAGCGCGACAAGGTCATCAGGACTGCGACGAAAAGCGTCAGGGACAACAAGACCGGCAGATAGCCGATGGCGCGAAATCCGAGAAGGGCAACCACGGCTTCGGACGCAAGTTTCCCCCCCGCCGCATCGCCGAGCAAACGAATAAGCTGGGTAGTCATCAAAATCGCGAAGAGCGCGACAAAGACCCCTGCCGCCGTATGGGTGAACTCCCGGATTGCAGCGCGCTGGAAAATCATCGTTTGGCGGATTGCCTGCTTTGACTTTTAGTGAAAACTTGGGGAATAATCGGGGAAGAAACGAAAAACCTCCCGAAAAAGTACAATTTCTATGATTTCCTGCCGCCCCGAAGGAGACTATTTTGGAATTTAGCATAAAAAGCGGAAGCCCGGAAAAGCAACGCAGCGCGTGTGTCGTCGTGGGCGTTTTTGAACCGAGAAAGCTGTCAGCGGCGACGGAAGTTGTCGACAATGCAGCCAAGCAGTTTCTGAGCGACATCCTGCGCCGCGGCGACATGGAGGGCAAGTCCGGCACCTGCTTGTTGCTGCACAATGTGCCGGGAGTTGAAGCCGACCGAGTCCTGCTGGTCGGACTGGGCAAGGAAAGGGAGTTCCGCGAAAAGGAATACCGCGCCGCATTGACCACGGCAGTTCGACAACTCAATGAAACCGGCGGCTTTGACGGCACGGTCTATCTCACGGAACTGAATGTCAGGAAGCGGGACGTCGCCTGGAAGATTCGGCAGGCCGCACTCGTGGTCCAGGAGACGCTGTACCGATTTGATCGCCTCAAATCAAAGAAGGAGGAAGTGCGGCGACCGCTGCGAAAGCTGACGTTCTGCGTTACCCGCCGCAACGAATTATCCGGTGCTGAAACTGCGCTCGCTGAAGGATTGGCGATAGCCGCAGGAATGGAACTCGCGAAGGATCTCGGCAACCTGCCCGGCAACATCTGCACACCGGGCTATCTCGCCGACCAGGCCATGCAGATTTCAAAATCGCACGGCCTCAGCGTCGACATCCTCGATCGCTCGGACATGGAAAAGCTCGGCATGAACACCCTGCT
>CAIZHL010000130.1 GCA_903932755.1 uncultured beta proteobacterium | reverse complement strand
GCCCAACTCAAGGCCGCGGTGACCGAGTTCAAGAAGTCCTGGTCCTGATCGCGAATCGCTGACGAACGGTTAACGAGGGGCGATCATGGCAGGCAGTCAAGAGATTCGCAGCAAGATCAAGAGCGTCCAGAACACGCGCAAGATCACCAAGGCCATGGAGATGGTGGCCGCATCCAAGATGCGCAAGGCGCAGGATCGGATGCGCGCCGCTCGTCCCTACGCGGAAAAGATCCGTCGCTTGGCGGCGAATCTTTCCCAGGCCAACGTGACCGAGTATCGCCATGCTTTCCTTGCCCGCAACAAGGTGGAGGTGATCAGGCGCGTAGGACTGATCGTCGTGACGACGGACAAGGGCCTTTGCGGCGGCCTCAATACCAATATCCTGCGGATGGGCTTGAATGCCATGCGCCATTGGGAGGCCGACGGCGCGACGGATATTCGCGTAACGTGCATTGGCAACAAGGGCCTGGGTTTCATGCAGCGTATGGGGGCCAATGTCGTCTCCCAGATCACCGGTTTGGGTGACGCCCCGCACATTGAAAAACTGGTCGGGCCGATCAAGGTAATGATCGATGCTTTCCGCGCCGGCGAACTCGATGCCGTGCATATTGCCTATACCCGTTTCATCAATACCATGAAGCAGGAGCCCGTGATCGAGGCGTTGCTGCCGCTGTCAGGCGAGCGCATGGGTACGCCCGAACGCGACTGGGACTACCTCTACGAACCGGACGCGCAAACCGTGATCGACGAGTTGCTGCTGCGTCATATCGAGGCCCTGATCTATCAGGGCGTCGCCGAGAATCTTGCCTCCGAGCAGTCGGCGCGCATGGTGGCGATGAAGGCCGCGACCGATAACGCCGGCAGCGTGATCAAGGAATTGCAGCTGGTCTACAACAAGGCGCGGCAGGCGGCGATTACCACGGAAATTTCAGAGATTGTCGGCGGCGCAGCGGCCATTGCGGGTTGATGGCCGGCTGAGTGGCTGCATGTTGATCGAATTTGGCGAATTACATTAAGGAAACAACCATGAGCAACGGAAACATCGTTCAGTGTATTGGCGCTGTGGTGGACATCAAGTTCCCCCGCGAAGCCATGCCCAAGGTTTACGAAGCGCTGACTCTCGACGAGGCCGATTCCGGCAACGCCGAAGCAGGTCTGACTTTCGAGGTGCAGCAGCAGCTCGGCGACGGCATCGTGCGCACCATTGCGATGGGGTCCTCCGACGGCCTGCGTCGCGGCATGTCGGTCAAGCCGACCGGCGCTTACATCACGGTCCCGGTCGGCGCCGGAACCCTGGGCCGCATCATGGACGTGCTGGGTCGCCCGATCGACGAGGCGGGCCCCGTGCCCCACGAAGAAAAGCGTCCGATTCACGCCCACGCGCCGAAGTTCGATGAACTGTCGCCCTCCCAGGAACTGCTGCCCACCGGCATCAAGGTTATCGACCTGATGTGCCCCTTCGCCAAGGGCGGCAAGATCGGCCTGTTTGGCGGCGCCGGCGTCGGCAAAACCGTTAACATGATGGAGCTGATCAACAACATCGCCAAGTCCTACGGCGGCTATTCGGTGTTCGCCGGCGTCGGCGAGCGCACCCGCGAGGGCAACGACTTCTACCATGAGATGGAAGAGTCGAAGGTTCTCGACAAGGTGGCAATGGTGTTCGGCCAGATGAACGAGCCTCCCGGCAACCGCCTGCGCGTGGCGCTGACCGGCCTCACCATGGCCGAGAAGTTCCGCGACGAAGGCAAGGACATCCTGCTCTTCATCGACAACATTTACCGCTACACGCTGGCCGGTTGCGAAGTCTCTGCGCTGTTGGGCCGCATGCCCTCCGCCGTGGGTTACCAGCCGACGCTGGCTGATGAAATGGGCAAGCTGCAGGAGCGCATCACCTCGACCAAAGTCGGTTCCATTACCTCCATCCAGGCCGTGTATGTGCCGGCCGATGACTTGACCGATCCGTCGCCGGCGACCACCTTCCTCCACCTTGACGCCACCGTCGTGCTGTCGCGTGACATCGCCTCGCTGGGTATCTACCCGGCCGTCGACCCGCTCGATTCCACCTCGCGCCAGCTCGATCCGCTGGTTGTCGGCGAAGAGCATTACAGCGTCGCCCGCCGCGTACAGTCGAACCTGCAACGCTACAAGGAATTGCGCGACATCATCGCGATTCTGGGCATGGACGAACTGGCACCGGAAGACAAGCTGGCCGTGACCCGCGCCCGCAAGATCCAGCGCTTCCTCTCGCAGCCCTTCAACGTCGCCGAAGTGTTCACCGGCACGCCGGGCAAGATCGTGCCGCTGGCCGACACCATCAAGGGCTTCAAGATGATCGTCGATGGCGAATGCGACACAATTCCCGAGCAGGCCTTCTACATGGTCGGCGCGATCGAGGAAGTGTTCGAGAAAGCCAAGACTCTCCAATAAGCGCGCTGCATAAGAGGTAACGTATGGCCATGACTATTCATGTGGATGTCGTTAGTGCCGAAGAATCGATTTTCTCCGGCCTGGCGGAGTTCGTCGTCCTGCCGGGTGAAGCCGGCGAATTGGGAATATTGCCCGGCCACATGCCGCTGATGACCCGCATCAAACCCGGTGCGGTCCGGATCAAATTGCCTGACGGCAAAGAGGAGCTGATTTTTGTTGCCAGCGGCTTGTTGGAAGTGCAACCGGGTTTGATCACCGTGTTGGCCGATACGGCCATTCGCGGAGCCGACCTTGACGAGGCGAAGGCACTGGAAGCCAGAAAGGCTGCAGCAGAAGCGATGGCCAACCGGGCTTCGGCGATGGACTATGGCCGCGCGGAGGTCGAACTGGCCGAAGCCGCTGCCCAGCTTGCCGCCATCGATCGAATGCGCAAGCGGCGGCACTGATCGGGGACACGCCCCAAATACAAAGGGCAGCTTCGGCTGCCCTTTGTATGTTTGGTTCCGCTCCGAGGCGGGTATTGCCGCAAGCCCCGCCGTGTTGCCCAGGAAAGTCGGCGCTGAGGCGACGGCGCCAGCCGTTGTCTGCTGCCGTGAGAGCTGACGAGGGTCGGCATGTTGCTCCCGCGGGCCGGCGACCCGTTCAGAGCGCCTTGCGCACGCTGATAACGCCGCGGATCTGGCCTTCCGAATAGCCGGTGGCGCGATCGTTGGGGTAGTGCTGGCCCAACGCCGCCTTGATCGCCGGGCTGAGCTGGTCGGCTGGTCCATGGCAATTCAGGCAAAGAGCCTGGACCGGCAGCGCCTTGACGAAGCGGTATTCGTTGCCGATCTTTTCCCCTTTCTCGAGTTTGGCGGGCGACTCGCCTGCCGCCGCACGCTTGTCGAAATCCTCCAGTGCAGCCTTTTCCCAGGGATCGGGAATGGCCCGTGCGTCATTGCGAGCTTTGAGGCTTACTCGCTTGATCTTCCAGCCTGTCTGCTGCGAGATCTCGCCGGCCATCTTCGGAGCCATGTCCTTGCAGATCGGGATTGCGCCTTCGGGTCCGGACTTTTTGATCTCGTCCTGCAGGGCGACGATAAGCTTGGGCGGCAGGGTAGTTGCCACCTTGCGCGCTTCGGCCATCAGCGCCTCATCGTTTGCGTGGGCAAGTGTTGCGGCAAAGGAAGTGGAGAGAACGGCGCCGACCAGCAGGAATATTTTCATGAACGTGACCTCCGGATAGTTGAGGAGGGCAATTTTGCACAGCCCGCCGGTTGCAGGCCAATAGAAATATTTCAGGTGCCTATCAGTCGGTGCTCAAGCCAGTCGCTGCAGCCGCTTTTCGAGTCGTGCGACGTCGTCGCGCAGGCGGTCTATGTCGCCTGAAAAGGTAGAAACATCGGCCTGGCGGGCAATAAGCGGCTGTTCTTCGGTGAAGTACTCCGCCAGGTTGGCGGCGAAGTTTTGCGCCGCCTGTTGCTGCCAGGCGGCAAATTCATTCGTCCCCTTTACGATGCGATGAGCGGCGATGTCGCCGACGATGCGCGACAAGTCTTCCTCGGCGTCCCAGCGCAGATTGCGGATGACGAACCCCAGGGCCTCGGCAAATTCCGCGGAACCTTCGATGCGCGCCGCGCGCATTACGACGTCCTTGCCTTGCAGCGCCAGAAGCGGAGTTGCCGCCGGCAGCGAAATGCTCACCTCGAGTTCCGCGTCCGGCATCGGAGCCGAAAGGCAGCCGTCGGCACCGACAGAAAATGCCGCCTCAAAGGGAGGCATCTTGATTTGGGCGGCATGCCCGGCGAAGGGCGCCAGTTTTTCGCGCGCCCAGGCCGCTTGTCCCAACAGGTGATTTGCTGCGACTAGGAGCGGCGTGGGAAGGGTCTGCATTGTAAGTAAGCGCTCGCGTCAGACCTGCTGGATGCCGGCAATGTTCCAGCCGTGGCTGCCATCTGTCGGCTTGACCAGGTGCCAGGTTTCGGCAAACGCTTCCGGTACCCCGCCGTCTTCGCGCAACTGGCCGGAGAAGTGCACGCTCGCGATATGGCGGCATTCCTCGGAAACAACTTCAAGCAACTCTGCGTTCAGTTGCATGACGTCGGTTTCCTGGGCGCGGCCGTTGCGTTCCTGATATTGCATCTTGATCTCGGCGAACATCTCGGGCGCGGTGAATTCGCGTATGTCATCCATGTCGCCGCGATCGTTGGCCGCCTGCAGGCGCACGAAATTCAATTTGGCCTGGCGCAGGAAACCTTCCACGTCGAAATCGGCAGGGATGTTGCCGGCAGCGGCACCAGCCGCCGTAGCGCCGGCGCCAGAGCTCTGCGTCCCTCCGGGAACTCCTGAACCCTCGAATTGAGCGGGCGTGAAGTTCGCCGGTGCGGCATTGCCAGGGCCGGCGCCGGCGTATTGCATGCCGGGCTGAGGTGAGCGCTTGCTCATCAGCCAGCGCACCACAAAGAAGGCGACAGCGACCAATGCCAGAATCAGCAACATGTCGGCCATGCCTTCGCCGAGACCGAAGTGCGAAAGCAGGGCGGCGATGCCCAGGCCCGCGGCGAGCCCGGCCAGCGGGCCGAGGAAGCGGCTCATGCCGGCAGGCTTGGCTGCCGCGGCCGGGGCCGCAGCGGCCGCAGCCGGCGCGGCGGCAGGTTTGCCGGCCGTGGCCGGAGCCGCGGGGGCCGGCGTCGCCTGACGCTTCATGCCGATCGAGCCGCCACCGCCGAGGCGTTTGGCTTCCGCCTCGGGAACCATCATGCCCAGACCTACCACCACCGCAAAGGCGGCAATCAGCAAACGCTTCATTTTTGATTCTCCTCGTTAAAACTTGTAACCACGATGCAGCGCGACGACGCCGGCTGTCATATTGAACACTTCGACACGCTCCAGCCCGGCGTATTCCATCAGGGCCTTGAGCGTGGCCTGGTCGGGATGCATGCGGATCGATTCCGCCAGATAGCGATAGGACTCGGCATCTCCGGCGATTTTTCCGCCCAGCCAGGGAAGAAGTTTGAACGAGTAGGCATCGTAGGCCTTTTCCAGCGGCTTCCAGACCTTGGAAAACTCCAGCACCAGAAGTCGTCCGCCGGGGCGCAAGACGCGCCGCATTTCGGCCAGCGCCTTGTCTTTGTGCGTCATGTTGCGCAGGCCGAAGGCCACCGTGACGATGTCGAAATGGTTGTCCGGAAAAGGCAGCTTTTCCGCATCGCACTGAGCCACCGGGACCATTACGCCCTCATCGAGCAGGCGGTCGCGACAGACCGCGAGCATGGCGTTGTTGATGTCGGTCAGCCAGACCTGGCCATCCGCGCCGACGCGCGGGACGAAAGCCGAGGACAGATCGGCGGTGCCGCCGGCGACATCGAGCACGCGCTCGCCGGGCCGCGGTGCGGCGAGGTCTATGGTGAATTTCTTCCACAGGCGGTGCAGGCCCATGGACATGAGGTCGTTCATCACGTCGTACTTCTGCGCGACCGAGGAGAAGACGCCAGCAACGCGCTGCGCCTTTTCCTTTTCGTCGACGGTCTCGAAGCCGAAGTGGGTTTGTGTCATTGCCGGCGGCGGGCTCTCAATGGCTGTGGCTGCCACAGCCGCCGGACTTGGGCGGCAGCTTGGTCGAGTCGATGTCGCGGCTGGCGCCGGCGCTTTCAAGGCGCTCAAGATATTCCGCCCACAGCGACTCATGGTTCGTGGCAAGGTGGTACAGCCAGTCCCACGAGTAGATGCCGGTGTTGTGGCCGTCGGAAAAGGTCGGTTGCACCGCATAGTTGCCGACGGGTTCAAGGGCGGTAATTTCGACATTCCGTTTGCCGGTCTGCAACGTTTCCTGTCCCGGCCCGTGGCCGCGCACTTCGGCAGACGGGCTGCAGACCCGAAGGAATTCGGCAGGAAGCTGGTAGCGGCTGCCATCCTCGAAACCGAGTTCGAGCGTGCGCGACTTCTGGTGCAAAGTGATCTCGGTGGGTATCGGGGTTTTGCTGTCGAGACCGGCCATGGTGGCAACTCCGTGATTGGGGCCGCTATCATAGCGCACCCGGCGGCGAGGTCACGACCTCGATGGATGTCACGGAACCGTCATCAAGCTGCAATAGACTGGCACTTGTCCCTTATCCAAGCAAGCCTATGTCCGCAACGATACTTGTGGTTGAAGACGAGCCGGCGATCCAGGCGCTGATAGAAGTCAACCTGCGTCGCGCCGGGCACGTCGTGCAACTCGCGGCCGATGCCGAAACCGCCCGCCGCCTCGTGCAGGAAGCGCTGCCCGATCTGGTGTTGCTCGACTGGATGCTGCCGGGCATGAGCGGCGTCGATTTCGCGCGCCTGCTTCGCAGCCAGGCGCGTACCCGCAGCCTGCCAATCATCATGCTCACCGCCCGCGCCGGCGAACGCGACAAGATCGAAGGCCTCGAACTTGGGGCCGACGACTACGTCACCAAGCCCTTCAGTCCGCGCGAGCTGGTGGCGCGGATCAAGGCCGTGCTGCGCCGCCACGCGCCGCAGGCGACCGAAGACGCGGTCGAACTCGGCAGCCTGCGCCTTGATCCGGCCACGCACCGCGTCACGGCCGGGAGCGAGGAAATCAATCTCGGACCTACCGAATTCCGCCTGCTGCATTTCCTGATGACGCATCCGGAGCGGGTCCATGCCCGCTCGCAACTCCTCGACCAGGTCTGGGGCGACCATGTGTTCGTCGAAGAGCGCACGGTGGATGTGCATATCCGCCGCCTGCGTGCGGCACTCGAGCCAAGCGGGCACGATGCGCTGATCCAGACCGTGCGCGGCAGCGGCTATCGGATATCAGCGGCGTGAAGGCGGTACTGGCGGAGTTTCTTGTCGCAGTTCTGCTGACGATGCTGGCGACGCTGGCCGGTTGGCTGGCGGCAGGCGAGCGCGGTGCCACCTTGCTTCTGTTCGGCGCCGTCACTTTCTTTTTCCTGCGCCAGCTTTGGATGGTGCTGCGCCTGCTGCACTGGGCCGCATGTCCGCTGGGCACGCCGACGCCCAGCGCGAGCGGGGCCTGGGGGGCGGTCTTCGAAGCCCTGCATCGACGCGCCCGGCTGGCCCGCGCCGAACGCGAGCAGGCAACCAGCGAACTGGCGCGCTTTCGCCGCGCCGCAGAAGCCTTGCCCGACGGGGTGGTGATCCTCGACGGCCACCGCGCGATCGAGTGGATGAATGTGCAGGCCGAGGCCTGTTTCGGCCTCAAGGCATCGGTCGATACCGGCAGCCGCATCACACATCTGTTGCGCGAGCCGGAATTCCTGGAGTATCTCGACAGCTCGGATCATCGCGGTGTGCCGCTGGAACTGCAAACGCAACGGAATCCGGGGCGCAGCCTCCAGGTTCAGGCCGCGCCGTTTGCCGCGGGCCGCACCCTGTTGCTGGTGCGCGATGTGACGCAGTTGCAGAAGCTCGCCACGATGCGCCGCGATTTCGTCGCCAATGTGTCGCACGAACTGAAAACGCCGCTGACGGTCACACTGGGTTTCGTCGAGACGGCACTGGAAGTCCTCCACGATACCCCGCCGCAGGAAATTGCCCAGTATCTGCAAACCGCCGCCGAGCAGGCGCAGCGCATGCAGCAATTGATCGACGACCTGCTGACGCTTTCCTCGCTGGAAACGGATTCGCCGCCGCCGCTCGAGGATCCCATTGACGCGGCCGAACTGCTGGCCGATGTCTGCCGTGAAGTGCAGGCCCTGTCAGCCGGGCGGCATCGCATAACGCTGGAAAACGATGGGCCGTGCGGGCTGTTGGGCAGTGGACGCGAACTGCGGTCCGCTTTCGCCAACCTGGCAGGCAACGCGGTGCGCTATTCGCCGCAGGGTGGCGAAATACTGCTTTCCTGGAGCGGCGCAGGCGAGGGCGGTGCGCGTTTTTCAGTGTCCGACCACGGCATCGGCATCTCCCGCGAGCACCTGCCGCGCCTTACCGAGCGCTTCTACCGCGTGGATCGCGGCCGCTCGCGCGAAGCGGGCGGCACCGGGCTTGGCCTGGCCATCGTCAAGCACGTGCTGGAAAGGCACCAGGCAGCGCTGCAGATCGAAAGCGAACCGGGACAGGGTTCAAGATTCAGTGCCGTGTTTCCGTCGCACCGGGTTCAATCGTAAAAATTGCAGCGCTCGAACTCGCCGCCCCGGTCGAGGACGCGGAACAGTTTCAGCATGCGTGGCTTCTCGTCCACCATGACCTCGATGTTGCGCTCGATGCGGTAAGTGCCGGCCGGCACGACCACGCTGGCCGATTCATTGATGGCGGCTATTTCCGGCAGCAAAAAACCCTGGCGCCAGGGATTGCCGGAGGCGCCCGGCTCGACCACCCGGACCGCGACAGGGCGGGCTTCGCCGGGAAACAGCTGGACGCCGGCGGCAAGCGAGTTCTCCCCCTCGCGCAGCACCCAGCGCAAGTTGCCCAGGGCATAGCGCTGGCTGTCCGAAGTTTTTATTGCAATCAACATGCCGGCACCGATGCGCGCGCCGTCCTTGAGCGAACGCGTCAGGCGCATGCCGCCGGCAGATTCGTCGACCACGTGCCAGCGTTCTACATGGGAATCGTCGTCGCTACCGGCGGCGGTCGCCTGATGGCTGCGCTCGCCGAAAGTTTCGAATTCTTCGCGCTCGCGGCGCAGCGCCGCTTCGGTGCGCGTCGGTGCGCGGAAAACCTGGCGGCCCGAGAGGCAAAAATGTACGGCTTCGAAGCCTGCGATGAAAGCGCACTCGTCATTGGCCGCATGTCGTTCGTGGCGACGCGGGGCGCCGCCCTTGCACCAGCGCTGCAGGACGCGTTGCAGCAACTGGGTTGCCGCAGGCTGGGTGACGTCGTCGCCGAGCTGCAGTTCGGCCGGCTCCCGGCCCTGCGCCAACAGGGTGATGCGGGCGATCAGGCTCTTGCGCAGTTCGGTGGTCTCGAGCCAGCGGCTGCCGCTCGACGCTTGCGGCATGTAGAACGCCGGACCATCGGAGTCGATGTCGACCCACAGCGGCACGGCGCGGTTGCGGATGTCCTCCGGCGGTGCCTTGAGCAGCGCGATTTTCGGTCCCCAGCGTTTCGCCCAGCGCACCACCCAGGCCAGATGCCTGGCCGGCAGTTCGTAGACGTTGGCCGTGCTGATCAGGTGGCATTCTGCATACGTGGCCAGCGCACTGGTTTGCGCCGCTCCATGGCGTACGTGGTCGGTCACGGCGCGCGCGACGACGCCCAGCGTTTCCGCAGCGGCAAAAATCTGATGCAGGGTTTTCCAGTAGGCCGCGTCGGGCAACTGTTCGCCGCGGCAAAGGTCGACTTGCCAGTCGGCAAATACCGACAGCGTTCGCTGGGCCAGCTTGGCGGCCCTGCCGACCAGTTCGGGGTGACTGGCAATCTGCGCGTGTTGCGCGGCCAGGGCCGGCGCCGAGAAAGCGCCGGTATCGCCGCAGCACAGGGCATCGAAACAGCGCAGGTAGCCCAGCGCCAGGGCATGCCAGACGCTCAGCGTGCTATCGAGGGCGGCTTGCTCGTGAGGTGCCAAGGGCAGCGGCTTGCCGGCGAACTTCTTCCCCGCATCCTCCTGCACGTTGCAAACGGGATGGCGCAGGATTTCCAGAATTGCGAAACGCTCGGTCGGCGCCAGCGTGAAACGGTGCAGCAGGTGCAGCTGGTTGAGGAGCGCCGATTGCGCCTGCACGGCGTTTGCCAGGGGGACCGTATCCAGCCATTCCTTGCAAGCGCTTGCATCGACGAAGGTAGGGCTTTTCTCGGTTCCGGTGGGAGGCAGTTCGAAGTTCATGGCATTTTATTCAGGGTCGAAAGTTCGGTTTCCAGGGCCTTGCGCAAAACGGCGTGGTCGGCGGCGGGACGCCGGGTGCCGGCGCGTTTCGCGTTGGCCCAGATCGGCGCGGGAAAGTGGCTGTCGTCCTTCCAGCGGGGAATGACATGCCAGTGCAGGTGCGGCACCATGTTGCCGAGGCTGGCGAGGTTGATCTTGTCGGGATGGAAAGTGCGCCGCACGGCGCGCTCGGTGGCCAGCAGGACATCCAGTGCATGGTGCGCGTCGCTTGGCGAGAGGTCGCTCATTTCCGCCACATGCCGTTGCCAGACGATGCGGCAGGAGCCGGGGAAGGCTTCCGCCGTGGCATCGGTAACCCGCAGCACACGGCACGACCCGTCCTCCCAGAGCAGGTCGCCGCCGGGATCGGCACATAATTCACACGCGATTTTTTCGGGCACGCGGCAAGCATAGCGCCAATCGGAGGGTCTGTGCTAACGGCCATCGGGTCCCGATCAGCGGGACGGCACCGGCAAACCCATGCGCCACGCCCATTCGCGCGGATGGGACAGACCCAGCGCCGGCGGCAGGCGTTTGCTCCTGCCGACACCGCCGGGCACCGCCGTCAGGGGCTTGATGGTCGAAGGTTCCGGCAGCGGCGAATCGAGGACGCGCGGCGCGAAACAGTCTTCCATGCGGCCCTTTTCGTCGCGCTGCAGCTTCGGCCAGACGGCGTCGGCGCAGAAGGAATGGATGCTCATGCAGCGGCCGCCGTCGTCGGCGCAGAGGTACAGGTCCCAGCGTTCATTGGCCTGCACCACCACCTTCGATCCGGCCGGCGGAACGTACTTCGCCCCGGTGAGGAAGTAGAGGCCCTTCTCGGTCTGCACCACGACCCAGGCGACGCGCCGCTCGTCCTGCACTTCCACCGGCGTCGCGGTCTGCGGCGGCGACGCCAGCGTTACGGGGCGGAAGCGCTGCCAGATCGCGGTGTTGTGCAACCTCTGCTCGCCGGCGAACTGGAAGGCGAGCACGCCGCCGACCATGCAGGCAAGGACGCCGAGCATCCAGAAGAAGGGACGCTTGTCGAGCGGACGCGCCGCTTCGGCATGCGCCTCGCTCACAGCCGTGCCTCCCCGCTGCGCGGGGCCCCTGCTACGCCGCTCACAGCCTCGCCTCCGGACTGTCGGTGGTCAACACGGTCTTGCGGTGTCGGCTCAGTTTGCTGCTCGCCTGGCACGCATCCCCGCTGCGCGGGGCCCCTGCTACGCCGCTCACAGCAATACCCGCTCGATGCCGCCGTTGTTGGCGGCGCGGACGTAGTCCTGCAGCCAGTCGGGGCCGAGGATGGACTTGGCCATTTCGACCACGATGTAATCGGCCGTGATGTCGGCATCGTTGTCGTAACGCGACAGGCCCTGCAGACAGGACGGGCAGGAGGTGAGGATCTTCACCGCCGTATCGCCAGCGCCGAGTTTTAGTTTCGGCGTAACGCCCGCTGACGCGGGCATTAGCCTGCTCTGAAACTCCGCTTCGCTCCGTTTTCGAAGCTCGGCCGCGCCAGTCTCGATTTCCTGTTGCTTGCGAAAGCGGATCTGGGTCGACACGTCGGGCCGCGAAACCGCCAGCGTTCCGGATTCGCCGCAGCAGCGGTCGTTGAGGTCGACGCGCTGGCCCATCAATGCATTCGCCACCTTGATGCCGGAATGGTGCTTCATCGGCGTGTGGCAGGGCTCGTGGTACATGTACTTCGTGCCGCTGACGCCATCGAGCTTGATGCCCTTCTCGAACAGCCACTCATGGATGTCCACCAGCCGGCAGCCGGGAAATATCTTGCCGAATTCGTACTTCAGCAACTGGTCCATGCAGGTGCCGCAGGACACCACCACCGTCTTGATGTCGAGGTAGTTCAGCGTGTTGGCGACGCGATGGAACAGCACGCGGTTGGCCGTGGTGATCGCCTGGCCCTTGTCCTCGTCGCCGGAGGACGTCTGCGGGTAGCCGCAGCACAGGTATCCCGGCGGCAGCACAGTGGTGGCGCCCGCATGCCAGAGCATGGCCTGCGTCGCCAGGCCGATCTGCGAGAACAGGCGCTCGGAACCGCAGCCGGGGAAATAGAACACCGCTTCCGCTTCATCGCCTGCCCGCTTCGGATCGCGGATCACCGGAATCAGGCTGTCGTCGTCGATGTCGAGCAGTGCGCGCGAAGTACGCATCGGCACGTTCTTCGGCATCGGCTTGTTGAGGAAGTGGATTACCTGCGCCTTGAGCTCGGGCCGCCCCAGGGTAGCGGGCGGATGTTTCACGCTGTCCTGGATCAGGCCGAAGGATTTGGCCAGCCGGTGGCCCAGGCGCTGCGCCTTGTAGCCAAGCTGGATCATGCCGGCGCGCACCAGCTTGATGGTCGCCGGGTCGGTGGCGGAAAGGAAGGCCATCGCCGCCGCCGTGCCCGGATTGAATTTCTTCTTGCCCTGGCGGCGCAGGAAGTTGCGCATCGCCACCGAGACGTCGCCGAAGTCGATGTCGACCGGGCAGGGCGTCACGCACTTGTGGCACACCGTGCAGTGGTCGGCGACGTCGGAGAATTCGTCGAAATGCTGCAGCGATATGCCGCGCCGCGTCTGCTCTTCGTAGAGGAAGGCCTCGATCAACAGGCTGGTGGCGAGGATCTTGTTGCGCGGGCTGTAGAGTAGGTTGGCGCGCGGCACGTGGGTGGC
>CAIZHL010000129.1 GCA_903932755.1 uncultured beta proteobacterium | reverse complement strand
GATCATCTTCGGCAGCTTGTCGGTGTAGGTGTTCTTCAGCTTGGCGAAGCTGCGGTGTTCGAGGATCTTCTTCGGCAGCGGGTAGTCCTCGGCCAGCTTTTCCAGCACTTCCTCGTCGGTCGAGGGTCCGCCCGAGGGCGTCTTCTTCACCACCGGCAGGCCCTGTTGCGTGAACAGGATTTCTGCCAGCTGTTTCGGTGAATTCAGGTTGAAGGGCTGACCGGCGAGCGAGTGCGCCTCGGCTTCGATGGCCATGATCTTGCGCCCTAGCTCGTCGCTCTGCTGCGCCAGCGCGGCGGCGTCGATCAGCACGCCGTTACTTTCCATGCGGAACAGCACTTCGGCCACCGGCAGTTCCAGGTCGCGGTAGAGCGCTTCGAGTTCCGGCGCGGCGGCGAGTTGCGGGCGCAGGGTCTGGTGTACGCGTAACGTGACATCGGCATCTTCCGCCGCATACTCTGCGGCGCGCGCGACATCGACCTGGGCGAAGGAGATGCGGTTGGCGCCCTTGCCGGTCACCGCGTCGTAGCTGATGGTGGCCAGCCCGCAATGGCGTGCGGCGAGGGCGCCAAGGTCGTGCGCCTTGTCCGATTCGAGCACGTAGGACTGCAGCAGCGTGTCCTCGACGATGCCGCGCAAAGCTACGCCGTGGTTGGCGAAGACGTGGCGGTCGTATTTCAGGTGCTGGCCGAGTTTGCCGTGGTGCGGCGACTCGAGCCAGGGCCGCAGCTTTGCCAGCGATGCGGCCAGCGGCAGCTGCGCCGGCGCGCCGGCATAGCTGTGGCCGAGCGGCAGGTAGGCGGCATGCACTGATTCGCCTGCGGCAATGGCGAACGATATGCCGACGAGCTGCGCCAGCATCGGGTCGAGGCCGGTGGTTTCGGTATCGAGCGAAACCAATGGCGCGGCATCGAGCCGGGCCAGCCAGGCGTCGAGTTGCGCCGCATCGAGGATGCACTCGTAGCCGCTGCGGTCGAGTTCGACGCTGATCGCAGCCTCTGTCGTATTGCTCGGCGCAGTTGCTGCGGCGGTTCGCGAGCGGGTAGCTGGCGGCGCCTCTCCGCCCAGCTCGCGCAACCAGCCCTTAAATTCAAGTCGGGTGTACAACCCCGTCAGCTTCTCCGTGTCCGGCGCTTGCGGCACGAGATCGGTCACCGTTTGCGGCAACGGCAGGTCGCAAACTACTGTAACCAGCTTGATCCCCAGCGGCAGGAAACCGAGGTGCTGGCGCAGGTTTTCGCCCACCGCGCCGCCGATCTCGGCGGCATGGGCGACGATGGCGTCGAGCGAGCCCCAGGCCTCCAGCCATTTCACAGCGGTCTTCGGCCCCACCTTGGGTACGCCGGGAATGCCGTCCGAGGTGTCGCCCACCAGCGCCAGGTAATCGATGATGCGTTCCGGCGGCACGCCGAACTTGGCCTTGACGCCGGCCTCGTCGAGCACTTCGTTGCTCATGGTGTTGACCAGCCTGACGCGCGGATTCACCAGTTGCGTGAGGTCTTTGTCGCCGGTGGAGATCACGCAGTCGATGCCGGCTTCCGCCGCCTGCCGCGACAGGGTGCCGATCACGTCGTCGGCCTCGACGCCGTCCACCATCAGCAGCGGCCAGCCGGCGGCGCGGATGCATTCGTGCAGCGGTTCGATCTGCGCCACAAGGTCTTCCGGCATCGAGGGACGGTGCGCCTTGTACTCGGGATACCAGTCGTCGCGGAAGGTCTTGCCCTTGGCGTCGAACACCACGGCGCGATATTCTGACTTATAGTCGGTTTCGAGCACGCGCAGCATGGACAGCACGCCGCGGATCGCGCCGGTGGGTTCGCCGGCGGCATTGCGCAGGTCGGGCAGGGCGTGGAACGCGCGGTAAAGATAAGACGAGCCGTCGACGAGCAGAAGCGTGGGCATGGGGGAGCGATGCTATATGAATGAG
>CAIZHL010000128.1 GCA_903932755.1 uncultured beta proteobacterium | reverse complement strand
GGCCCGCATCTGTCCAGCCTTGCCGCTCAGCAGCGATTGCATGACCAGACCCTGGATGCTGCCGATGAAGGCGACGACAGCCGCTGCGGTATCGACATCGGACGCCACTTCGCCGCGTGCTTTCCCCGTATCGATGAGCCCGCGCAGGCGTTCTCCATAGGCGCCAATCAGGGTGCGTGCCATGCGTTTGGCGGGAGTGTCCTCGGCGCGCTGCAACTCGCCGAACAGCAGGCGCGGCACGCCGGGGTGCGCGACGACAAATTCGATGTGGGTCATGAACACCGCTTCCAGCGCCTTAAGCGGCGAGTCCGTGCCTTGCATGGCGCGATCCACCCGTAGCAGCAGTCGCTCGGCCACCCATTCCATGACCGCCTGCCAGATTGCATCCTTGCTGGGAAAGTGGCGGAACAGCGCGCCCTGCGTGAGATTCATTCGCTTGGCAATCGCGGCGGTAGTGATGTCGCCCGGATTCTGCTCGGCCGTCAGCGCGATAACGGCTTCCACGGTGACAGCCCGGCGCTGGTCCGCGGGCAAGTTCTTCGGTCTCGGTTCAATTGACATCGCAGGCCAATAAGTAAGTAATCAATTACTATCTTATATCAGAAATCCAAATCGACCAAACAATCCTTGCAGGAAGTAGCCCATTCGGAGAACTTGATTCGACCAAGTTGGGCGGTAGGTTGGGATCGCCAACCGCCGCTTCGTAGGATTCCGGCTCTAAACAGTGAAGTTGGCGGACCGGCCGCTTTGAAGAGAACTGACCAACTGTAATGGGCACAACCGAGACATTAGCCCATAAAACAAGCGGGGCTCCGCGAGGAGCCCCGATCGCCGTATCGCCAGCGCCAGCGCGCTGCGTCCCTTCGGGAACTTTTTGCTGTCAGCGCGCGGTAATTGCAAGTTTGCCGTTCTGCTCGACCAGCGTTTTTGCCAGCAGCGAAGCGCAGGCGTAAACGGCGTCGATGGTCGGCGTCGGCGTTGCGGTGACGCGGCCGAGTTCGCGTACCGAACCGACCAGCGCTTCGAGTTCCAGCGGCCGGCCGGCTTCGACATCCTGCAGCATCGAGGTTTTGTGCTTGCCGACGCCTTCGGCGCCGGCGATGCGCTTGTCGAGCGAGACCTTGAACTTGACGCCAAGTTTTTCGGCGACGGTCTGCGCTTCGATCATCATGTTCGCCGCGAGTTCGCGCGTCAGCGGGAACTGGCAGATATCGACCAGAGTGGCGTGCGTTAGCGCGCTGATCGGATTGAAGCTGAGGTTGCCCCACAGCTTGAGCCAGATCTCGGAGCGGATGTCGGATGAAACCGGGGTCTTGAAGCCGGCGCGGATCAGCGTCTGCGCCAGTTGTTCGAGGCGCGGAGTCTTGGCTCCGTCGAGCTCGCCCAGCGAGAAGCGGTTGCCCTCGATGACCTTGATCACACCCGGCGCCACCAGTTCGGATGCGGGATAGACCACGCTGCCGATCACGCGTTCGACTTCGATATTGGCGGCGACGATGCCGCCGGGATCGACCGACTCGACGGCGCGGCCCTGCCACGGGCCGGCCAGCTTGTGGAAGTACCACCAGGGAATGCCGTTCTGCATCGTCACCACCACGGTGTCCGGGCCGAACAGGCTGCGCATGTCGGGCAGCACGTCCTTGACCTGGTGCGCCTTCAGCGTCAGCAGCACGACATCCTGCACGCCGGCCTCGGCCATGGTGGCACCCGTGACGCTTGCCGCGTGGCGTTCGCTGCCGTCCTCTTCGATCAGCATGAGGCCGCTGGCGCGGATCGCGGCGAGGTTGGGGCCGCGCGCGATGCAGGTGACCTCTTCGCCGGCCAGCGCCAGCCGCGCTCCGAGGTAGCCGCCGATGGCGCCGGCGCCGACGATGGCGATCTTCATTTGCGTCCTTCCTATCGACCCAGATACGCGTTGGCTTCGCGCCGCCGCAGCATGCTCTTCAGCGCGCCCCAAGCTGGCAGGAGCAGCAGGAAGATGGACAGGGCCATCAGGCTGCCGACCAGCCAGTTGGAATAGAAGATACTGACTTCGCCCTGCGACAGCAGCATCGACTGGCGGAAGCTGGATTCGGCCATGTCGCCCAGCACTAGCGCCAGCACCAGCGGTGCCAGAGGATAGCGCAACTTTTTGAACAGGTAGCCGAACACGCCGAACACCAGCATCATCACCACGTCGAAGATCGAGCTATGGACGGTGTAGGCGCCAATGGCGCAGATGAAGATGATCACCGGCGCGATCACCGGGAAGGGGATGCGCAGGATCGCCGCCCACCAGGGCACGGTGGTCAGCACCACGATCAGGCCGACGATGTTGCCGAGGTACATGCTGGCGATCAGGCCCCAGACGAAGTCCTTCTGCTCGACGAAGAGCAGCGGCCCGGGCTGCAGGCCCCAGATCAGCAGGCCGCCGAGCAGAACGGCGGCGGTGGGTGAGCCGGGGATGCCCAGCGTCAGCATGGGCAGCAGGGCGGCGGTGCCGGCGGCATGCGCGGCAGTTTCCGGCGCGACCACACCCTCGATGTTGCCGCGGCCGAAGGACTCCTTGTCCTTCGCCGCGCGCCGCGCCATGCCGTAGCTCATGAACGAGGCCGGCGTCGCACCGCCCGGCGTGATGCCCATCCAGCAGCCGATCAGCACGGAACGGATGAAGGTGCGCCAGTACTGCAGCAGTTCCTTCCAGGTGTGCAGCACGACGCGGAAATTGATCTTGGCCGACTTGCCCTTGAAGGCCAGGCCCTCTTCCATGGTGGTGAGGATTTCGCCGATGCCGAAGAGGCCGATCACGGCGATCAGGAAGTCGAAGCCCTTGAGCATTTCGGTGAAGCCGAAGGTCATGCGCAGCTGGCCGGTCACGGTATCCATGCCGACGGCGGCCAGGGCGAAGCCGAACATCATCGCCGCCAGGGTTTTCATCGGCGGCTCCTTGCTCATGCCGATGAAGCTGCAGAAGGTCAGCATCTGCACCGCGAAAAATTCGGGCGGGCCGAACTCCAGCGCGAACTTCGCCAGCAGCGGCGCCAGGAAGGTGATGGCCAGCACGGCGAACAGGGCGCCGACGAAGGACGAAGTGAAGGCCGCCGTCAGTGCCTCCGCAGCGCGCCCCTGCTGCGCCAGCGGAAAGCCGTCGAAGGTGGTGGCCACCGACCAGGGCTCGCCCGGAATGTTGAACAGGATGGAGGTGATCGCCCCGCCGAACAGCGCGCCCCAGTAGATGCAGGAGAGCATGATGATGGCCGAGGTCGGGTTCATCGAGAAGGTCAGCGGCAGCAGGATGGCGACGCCGTTGGCGCCGCCGAGGCCGGGCAGCACGCCGATCAGTACGCCGAGCAGCAGGCCGACCAGCATGAAGCCGACATTGGGCAGGGTCAGCGCAACGCTGAAACCGTGCATGAGGCTGTTGATTTCATCCATTTCAGAATCCCAGCCAGGCCTCCAGCGGGCCCTTGGCCAGCGGCACCAGGAACCAGCGTTCGAAAATCAGGAAAAACACGATCGGCGTGCCGATCGCAACCGCCAGCGTGGCAAGCCAGCCGCCGGTGCCGTGGCGGCGCATGAAATAGCCGATCAGCAGCGCACCGGGAACGTACAGCCCAAGAAATGGCACGGCCGCGACAAAGACAGTCAGCGGAATCGCCATGGCGGCGACGTCGCGCAACTGGCTGTACTCGGAGAAGATCGCTGTTTCCTCGCGCCATGACAAGAGCGCCCGCACCAGCGTCCAGCCGGAAGACAGGCTCAGCAGGCAGCCGATGAAAAACGGGAAATAGCCGGCACGCGGGCCGTCATCGGCCCACTCGATGCCGACCCGCAGGCTGTCGACGATCACGATCAGGCCGATCACCAGAAGCAGCAGCGCAACGCCGGCCTCTGGCCCCCGGCGCCGCAGTGCGGGGCCGGGCGTTTCGCTTTCCGTGCTCATGGGCTGCTTATTTGGCGATGAAGCCGGCGTCTTTCATCAGCCCGATGTGCAGGGCTTCATTCTTCGCCACCCAGTCGGTGTATTCCTTGCCGCTCATGAAGGACTGGTTGAAGGCGCCCTTGGCCATGAACTCCTTCCACTCGGGCAGTTCGCGCACTTTCTTGAACAGATCGACGTAGTAGCTGACCTGGTCCGGCGCGACGTCGGGCCCCATGAAGATGCCGCGCAGCATCACGTACTCGGCATCGATGCCGGCCGACTTGCAGGTCGGAATGTCGGCCCAGGATTGCTTGTCGGTGACTTTGGCGGTGTAGGGCAGCGGCTTCGCATCCATCACGCACAACGGGCGCAGCTTGCCGCCGCGCCAGTGGGCTTCGGCCTCGATCGGGTTGTTCACCGTGGAATCGACATGCTTGCCGACCAGTTGCACGGCGACATCGCCGCCGCCCTTGAAGGGGATGTAGGTGATCTTCTTGCCGGCGGCCTTTTGCATCATCACGGTGATGATCTGGTCTTCCTGCTTGGAGCCGGTACCGGCCATCTTGAACTTGTTGTCGGGGGCGGCCTTGATCGCGGCGAGGTATTCCTTGGCGGTCTTGTAGGGCGAATCGGCATTGACCCAGAGCACGAACTCGTCGAGTGCCAGCATGCTGACCGGCGTCAGGTCGCGCCAGTTGAAGGGCACGGCGGTAGCCAGGGGCGTCGTGAACAGGTTGGACAGGGTGATGATGATCCGGTGCGGATCGCCCTTGGCGCCCTTGACCTGGAGGAAGCCTTCGGCGCCGGCGCCGCCGGACTTGTTGACCACCACCAGCGGCTGTTTCATCAGATTGTGCTTGGCGATTACGCCCTGCAGGAAGCGCGCCATCTGGTCGGCGCCGCCGCCGGTACCGGCCGGCACGACGAATTCGACCGGCTTCGTCGGTTCCCAGGCGTGGGCGGCGGATACGGCGAAGAAGGCTAGGCTGGTGCCGAGCGCGACGGCGATCTTGGTGAGTTTCATGGCAGGCTCCTCAGGGTTGTTTCTTGGTGGTTGCTGGCAGAAAAGTAATGCGCAGGGAAGGGCGGACCTTCCCTGCGCAAGGCGCAAGTGATCAGGCGAGACCGAGTTTTTGCGCGAGGCCGATGCGCTGCAGCTTGCCGGTGGCGCCCTTGGGGATCTCGGGCAGGATCAGGACTTTCTTCGGCACCTTGAAGTCGGCGACGCGGGTGGCGACGAAGGCCTGGATGTCCTTCTCGGTCGCGGTGGCGCCTTCCTTCAGCACCACGGCGGCGCCGACTTCCTCGCCCAGTTTCGGGTGCGGCACGGCGAAGCAGACTACCTGCGACACGGCGGGATGGTCCATGATGACTTCATCGATCTCGCGCGGCGAAATCTTCTCGCCGCCGCGGTTGATGATTTCCTTCAGGCGCCCGGTCAGCGACACGTAGCCTTCGGCGTCCTTGACGCCCTGGT
>CAIZHL010000127.1 GCA_903932755.1 uncultured beta proteobacterium | reverse complement strand
TCCATTTCGCGATCGGACAGGCCACCGCAGCGATGGATGATGCGATCGGCCAGGGTGGATTTACCGTGGTCGATGTGGGCGATGATGGAGAAATTGCGGATGTGATCCATGGGGGCAAGAAAAAAGGCGCTCATTCAAGCTGTTGAGCACCTTGGAGGCCTTAAAGCAAGGGGCGGATTTTAGCCTAAAGCACCCAAATACTCACGCACTTTCGCGGCATCCAGGAAGTAGTGGCACAGTTCGCGCCCCTCGCCATCGACCAGCACCGGCACCAGTTCGTCGTATTTGGCTACGAGTGCGGGGTCGGCATCGACGTCCACCACGTCGATATCGAAAAACGCCACGCAGGGCTCTCCGCGCAGGGCTTCGAGCGCGGCGAGCATGTCGTGGCAGAGGTGGCAGTAGTCGCGGCTGTAAAGGCGCAGCCGCGGCGACGGCGGACCCTCGGGAAGATTACTTATCGGCCGCACCCTTGATGGTAACGAAGGTCTGCGAGTCGCCGCGCTTGACCAGCAGGGTCATCGTCGCGTTCTTGTCGAGGCCCTTGAGTATGTCGTTGAACTGCGTCAGGGACTTGATGTCGGTCTGGCTACCCTTGATGATCGCCGACAGGATGATGTCGCCGGGCCGCACTTCGCTGCGCGCGCCGCCGTTCTTGACGTCGTCGACGATCAGGCCGTGCTGGATGCCGAGGGCTTTCTTCTGCTCGGCTGTCGGCACGGTCAGCACCAGTCCGAGGCGGTTGGCCGCGGAGGGCTCGGCGGGCTTGCCGCCGCGTCCGGCGACCTGCGTCCTGTCCTCGTCGTCCGGAATTTCGCCGACGGTGATTGACAGATCGCGGGAACCGCCCTTGCGCCAGACCTGTACCACGGACTTGGTGCCCGGCCGGGTGGCGCCGACCATGCGCGGCAGGTCGACGGATTCCGTCACCGCCTTGCCGTCGAACTTGAGGATGATGTCGCCGACTTCGATACCGGCCTTGTCCGCCGCGGAACCCTTTTCCACCGAGGCCACCAGCGCACCCTGCGGCTTGCCGAGGTTGAAGGACTCCGCCAGTTCCTTGCTGACTTCCTGGATGCCGATGCCGAGGCGGCCGCGACTGACCTTGCCCTTGGCCCGCAGCTGGGTCTGGATGTCGTTCGCCAGATCGATGGGGATCGCGAATGACAGGCCCATGGAGCCGCCGGAACGGGAGAATATCTGCGAATTGATGCCGACCACCTCGCCCTTCATGTTGAACAGCGGTCCGCCCGAATTGCCCGGGTTGATGGCGACGTCGGTCTGGATGAAGGGGACGTAATTCTCATGGGTCAGCGAGCGTCCGGTGGCGCTGACGATGCCCGCGGTGACGGTGTTCTCGAAACCGAAGGGCGATCCGATCGCCAGTACCCATTCGCCGACCTTGAGCTTGGTCGAATCGCCCAGTTTGGCCACCGGCAGGTTCTTCGCCTCGATCTTGATCAGCGCCACGTCGGTGCGCTTGTCGCTGCCCAGCACCTTGGCCTTGAATTCGCGCTTGTCGGTGAGTTTGACCTGGACTTCGTCGGCCCCGTCGACCACGTGCGCGTTGGTCAGGATGTGGCCGTCGGCGCTGATGATGAAGCCCGAGCCCAGCGAACGGTTCTTGAACTCCTGCGGTACCCCGGGCTGGTTGGGAATCTGGCCCGGGAAGAAACGGCGCAGGAGTTCCTGGGCCGCCTCGTCGCCGTCGAACGGGAACTGGGGACCGCCGCGGCGACCCTTGATGACCTGCGTGGTGCTGATATTGACCACGGTGGCACCCTGCTTCTCGACCAGTTCGGTGAAGTCGGGCAGATCGCGCGCCTGCGCCGTGAAGGGCAGCAGCGCCAGGCACGCCAGCGCGATGGAATAGACGAATTTTTTCATGATTGCTCCTTGATGCGAATGGTCAAAGTCTCGATCTGCAATGAAAACCGCCCGGCGTCACCGCGTGCGCGCAACTCGTCGCGCCGCAACAGCACCAGGCTGCAGCCCAGGCCGGCCAACAGGCCCAGCACGGCCCCGGCATCGCCGGCGGCGAACTGCCCAATGGCCGCACCGCCGAGGGCCAGCAGCACCGGCAGCACATACGAAACCAGCGAAGCCCGCCACACGGTGCCGTCGGCCACGGTCAGCTGCACGCGGTCGCCGATGCGGGCGCCGATGCGGTTTTCCAGCCGGTAGCGACGCGGTCCCGTGCCGAGTCCGAGCAGGCCCGTCTGGCAGGCATCAGCACTCTTGCAGCTGCCACAGCTTGGGGCGCGTTCGGGAACTTCAACCCAGACTTCGCCACCGGCTACGTCCACCACCACGGCCTCGCAACGGGTCATTTGCGCTTGCGCTCCATGCCTTCGCCGAGCCGCCGGACGGCGATGGCCGGTACTTCGCCCATGACCACCACGCGGTGTTGATCGACCTGGCGCCGGAACACGTTGACCGGACCGAGGGTCGCGGTCGACTCCTGCTCGCCGGCCGTTCCACCGGGCTCGATGAATACCGAGATGGAGGCCAGTCCGTCGGAAAACACCACGTGCATGCTTTCGGCGCCGGCATCGGCCGCCTGTCGCTTCATGGCTGCGACTTTGCGGAATCCGGGCAACTGCGTACGGAAGATCCAGCCCGCATCTTCCGGCCGCATTTCAGTGGTGCGTACGTGCTGGACACGTACCTTGTCTAGGTCGAAGCCCGGCTTGAGTGCGCCGTGCTCCAGCGGTCCGCCGATTTTTACATGGGTGAATGCAAAGGATTCGAGCGCTTCACCGCCTGCACCGAGCAGGGTGGCCTTGAGCAGCAGGCCGCTGGCCACGTCCATCCAGAACTCATGGCCATAGCGCCATTCGTCGCGCGGCTTGAGGAGTACGGCGCGACTGCTCACGCCCGCAACCCGCCCCGTGCTGCCGCCGTGAATCGCATAGTGCTCCGGCAAACTGCCCAGTCCGGCGGGCAGCAGGCTCGGGAAGCCGCGCTGGTTGGAGCGTGCCTCGACGATCAGCAACTTCTCTTCAGGGAAAAAACATTTGACTTCGCTGCCGGCGCGCAGAACCTCGCGCGGGCTGCCGTCGAGGGCTTCGATGCGCTCGAGTTCGACTCCGTCGCTGACCGAATGAACGATGCGCGAGGTGTCCACCCGGCCGCCGCTGCGATAAACGAAAACGCCGCTGTACGTCAGTTGCCGCGAGCCCTGCGCGATGCGCTGCAGCAGCGCCAGGCCGTCCTCGGCCAGAGCCGGACCCGGGACCGAAAAAAGCGCCGGGAGCAACAGCAGCAGCAGGGAAATGCGCAGGTACTTCACCGGCCGTCGCCGTTCGCCGCCACGGTGCGGATGTTGCGCGCGGCGCCGCCGATGACGCCGCCCGGCGCATGCGCCTGGTGCGCCACCAGGTATTCCTGCAGCCGCGGCGTCGATTGGGATTGCGCCACGACCGGGCCGGGCCTGGCGGCGGCCAGGCCGCCCGAGCCGGCAGGAAGGCCGCTTGCTTCGGGAGTCAGCGCCAGCCAGGCGACCACCGCGACGCCTGCCGCGGATGCGGCCAGCGCCAACAGCGGACGCTGCCACGCCGGGGCGCGCCGGGATGCAGGCGCCATCACCGTCGGCTCCGCCTCCAGCGCCGACATGACGCGCGCCGTGACGTCCAGGTCCAGGCCGCGCTCGCCGCGCAAGGCCGCGCCGATCAGGTGGCCATCGCACCACTCGGTGCGCAAGGTGTCGCTGCGGCGCAGGGCCTGCAGCGTCTCGGCAACCTCGTGCTGTTCGAGTTCGCCATCCATCAGGGCCGAAATCCGTGTCTTCATGTCATCACCACCTTTTGTCGGGGGCCGCATCGAGCAAGGGCCTCAATCGTTCCGAAATCGCGTCGCGCGCGCGGAAAATCCGCGAACGGACGGTTCCAATCGGGCACTCCATGACCTGGGCAATCTCCTCATATGACAAACCATCTATCTCGCGCAGCATGATCGCCGTGCGCAAATCCTCGGGCAGGGCTTCCATGGCGGCATTCACCGTCTCCCCGATCTGCTTGGTCATCAACAGCCGCTCGGGAGTGTCGTTGTCGCGCAGCGCGTCGGCGTCGTCGTAGCTCTCCGCTTCCTCGCTATCCACCCCGGTCGTCGCCGAAGCGCGGCGGCCATGCGTGATCAGCCAGTTCTTCGCGGTATTGACGCCGATCCGGTAAAGCCATGTGTAAAAGGCGCTGTCGTTGCGAAAGCCCGGCAATGCCCGGTAGGCCCGGATGAAACTGTCCTGAACGATATCCTCCACCTCGGCCGAGTCACGCACCATGCGCGAAATCAGACGCCCGAGCTTGCGCTGGTACTTGGAAACCAGCAGGCCGAATGCCTGCTTGTCGCCCGCCTGCACCCGCTCGACCAGTATCCGGTCTGCTTCGCGATCTCCCATGGAGTTTGCTGTTTGTTCCCGCCAGTTGGACATGTGCGGCCTTCGTTCGACCGCTAGCGAGTATAACAAGCCACTCCGCCCGCATTTCGTACCCCAAGAACCCGTTGCATCAACCGTTGCCGACAGTGACCGGAGCCCGTGCAAATAGTTCCATCCCGGCGGCAGTGATATAGTCCGGCCCCATGAATCCGGCCGCCATCCAGCATTTCGACGTCCTCATCATCGGCAGCGGTCTGGCGGGCCAGTCGCTGGCTTTGCGGCTGGCCGACAGCCGCCGGGTGGCGCTGGTCACCAAGAAGCTTCTGGAGGACTCCGCTTCCGCCTGGGCGCAAGGCGGCATCGCCGCAGTGCTCGACCCGGCCGACAGCGTCGAAGCCCACGCCAACGATACATTTACTGCCGGGGCCGGGCTGTGCGACCCCACCGCCACCCGCTTCGTCGTCGAACACGGCCGGGAGGCCATCGAATGGCTGATCGCGCGCGGGGTGCCATTCACGCCGGACGATTCGCCGCTGGGCTTCCACCTGACGCGCGAAGGCGGCCACGGCCAGCGCCGCATCATCCATGCCGCCGACGCGACCGGCACCGCAGTGCAGCAGACCCTGACCGAACAGGTAAAAAACCACCCCAACATCACCGTTCTTGAGCGGCACATCGCGGTCGATCTGATCACCGCCGCCAAGCTCGGCCTGCCTCGCAACCGCTGCCTCGGCGCCTATGTGCTGGACATCGCGCACGACCGCGTGCTGATGCTGGGCGCCAGCCACACGGCGCTGGCCACCGGCGGCGCCGGCAAGGTCTATCTCTACACCACCAACCCCGATACCGCCACCGGCGACGGCGTGGCGATCGCCTGGCGCGCCGGTTGTCGCGTGGCCAACATGGAGTTCATCCAGTTCCACCCGACCTGCCTGTATCACCCGCATGCCAAGTCCTTCCTGATCTCGGAAGCCCTGCGCGGCGAAGGCGGCCTGCTGCGCCTGCCCGACGGCACCCGCTTCATGCCCGACCACGACGAACGCGCTGAGCTCGCGCCGCGCGACATCGTCGCCCGCGCCATCGACTTCGAAATGAAGCGCCACGGCCTCGACTGCGTGTTCCTCGACATGACGCACAAGTCGCCGGAGTTTCTCAAGGATCACTTTCCGACCATCCACGCCCGCTGCCTGCAGCTGGGCATCGACATCACCAGGGAACCGATCCCGGTGGTGCCGGCCGCCCACTACACCTGCGGCGGCGTGGTCACCGACCTCGCGGCGCGCACCGATCTGGGCGGGCTCTATGCCATCGGCGAAACGGCCTTCACCGGGCTGCACGGCGCCAACCGCCTGGCGTCCAACTCGCTGCTCGAATGCGTGGTGTTTTCCGCAGCGGCGGCAAAGGACATCCTCGCCGCACCGGTCGAGCCGCTGCCGCACCTGCCGCAATGGGACGAGAGCCGCGTGCGCGACGCCGACGAGGAAATCGTGATTTCACACAACTGGGCGGAGTTGCGCCGCTTCATGTGGGATTACGTCGGCATCGTGCGCACCAACAAGCGCCTGGAGCGCGCGCTGCATCGCATCC
>CAIZHL010000126.1 GCA_903932755.1 uncultured beta proteobacterium | reverse complement strand
TATCACCCAGGCCGTGCCCAGGATCGGGTGCCCGGCGAAGGCGATCTCCCGCGCCGGAGTGAAGAGCCTTACCCGGTAGCCGCCGTCAGCTTCGGGGTCGGATGTCACGAAGGTGGTCTCGGAGTAGTTGGCCTCCGCCGCCACCTGCAGCATGGTTTCGTCGGACAAGTCGCCGCCGATCACCACCGCAAGCGGGTTCCCCGCATAGGGCTGCTCGGCGAAGACGTCGACGATGTGAAAACGCGGCCTCATGCAGCCGGGCGCCTTGTCCCGCCGGGAATGGTTTGCGGGAGGGCGTCAGGCGATCGCATCAAACGGCCCCGGCGGCGCCTTCGATTGCGTGCACGTCGGCCACCGGGTGGCGTGGCGGCGGTCCATCCTTCAGTATCTCTAGGAACTGCGGCTCCGCCTGAACCCAGGCAGCATCTTGGAATTCGCGGTAAAGATCGAGCAGCGGACCGATCACATCGAGGCGCGGCTGATTGCCGGTATAGGGGCGATTCAGGGTGATGGAAAAGTAGCCGTCGCGGCGGTATGGATTGCCGCTGGCACCCGGGCAAAGGAACCAGATCGTGTAATTGATGCCGCCGCCCTGGCAGGACACCGGTTCGGCCGAGAACAGGACGCGGACCACCGTGTCCAGTGACAGGTGGCAGTGGTGGTCGTCGAAAGCGCCGATCTGCCAGGAGACATAACCTTGCTCGACGTAGCGATGCAAGCCGTCCAGCTTTTCCGTCTTGAATTCGATCAGGGTACGCTCGCGATAGATTACCAGTGAGGCATCGCGCAGCTGCAGGGCTTTTTTGAGCAGCGGGATGCAGGGCGGCTCAAGCGCGGCAGCGGTTTGTGTCTTGCCGGGAACCGGACACAGGGCGCCGACCAATTCGGGCCATTGTCCTGCAGCCAGCCCCGTCGTCGCGCGCAACATCTGCAACAGCTGCATGCCTTCGGGCGTCGCGCGCGCCGCCGGTTCGACGTCGAACTCGACGAGGTCGGGGCGTTGCCGGGCATGTTGCCGGGCCAGGTCGAGGTAACGCTGCACCAGCGGCATGTTGAGTGCCCCGCGGTCGTAAGGACAGGAAAGCATCAGCGACACCACCCAGTGGTCGCCCGGGGCTCCGCCCGGCCCGAGCACCAGCAGGCGCGCCTCGAACGACGGCTTGAATTCGAAGCAGACGCTGGGGGCGACGACGTAGCGGATGCGGTGCACGCGGCCGAAATCGATGTGCAGGTGGTGTGCCGCATTGTCCAGGCGCAGTTCGCGCACTCCGGCGAAGCAGCCTTCGTAGATCGGCGGCAGCAGCCGGCCGTGACCGAGGGGAATCAGTTCGCTGATCGCGCCTTCAGACCAGCGCCCGCAGGCGACGGTGATGTCCGGCTCGCGCAGCCAGTCCTCCATTGCATCGTGGAAGAACCCGCACTGGTCTAGGAGTTCGCGGTCGGCATTGCGCGCATCATCCATCATGAGCCCTCCCTCGAATCGGCAACGCGCAGCTTAATACGAATCGGCCTTTCAGCAGCGTTGCGCGAGATAAGTGTAGTAGGTGCAAGCGGCAAAAAAAGTGCCGGCCGCCATCGACTGCTGTTGCGCGGCAAGCCATGCATCGACCGTATCCGCCGGTGCCAGGCCGGCCTTGATGATGTAGGGCGCGTAGGTTTCGACGAAAGACTTGAAGTAGCTGCCGCTGCCGACCTCGACCACGGCGTCACCCCACGCCTCCTGCAACTTGAGCCCGAAATCCGGCATCAGCCGCGGCAGGTCGCGCATGATCCGCGGGTTGTTGAAGCTGGCCGTCACCAGCGC
>CAIZHL010000125.1 GCA_903932755.1 uncultured beta proteobacterium | reverse complement strand
GCGAAACACCGTGCGATTGAGTTCTTCGAGATGATCTTCGCTCATGCCCAGCTTGATCTCAAGCTCCGTGATTCTGGACTCCATGCTCCTCCCTGCTGATCTAATGGCGAAGGGCGCCTTGCGGCGCCCTTCGCTGACCTCGACTTTGTTGCATTCGTGCTTCGCTCAGCCGAAATTCCTTGCCGCAAAATCCCAGTTGGCCAAGGAGGCAAGGAAGGTTTCGACGAACTTGGGCCGCGCATTGCGGTAGTCGACGTAATAGGCGTGCTCCCAGACGTCGATGGTCAGCAGCGCCTTGTTTTCAGTGTTCAGCGGAGTCCCGGCACCCGAGGTGTTGACGATATCCACGGAGCCATCGGGCTTCTTCACCAGCCAGGTCCAGCCCGAACCGAAGTTGCCGACAGCGGATGTCTGGAAGGCCTTCTTGAATTCGTCGAAGCTGCCCCATTTCTTGCTGATCGCATCGGCCAAGGGACCGGTCGGCGTGCCGCCACCACCGACTTTCATGCTGTTCCAGAAAAAGCTGTGATTCCAGACTTGGGCAGAGTTGTTGAAGATTCCTCCGGCCGGAGCTTTCTTGATGATGGCTTCGAGGTCGAGGTTCTCGTACTCGGTACCCTTGATCAGATTATTGAGATTGGTGGCATAGGCCTGATGGTGCTTGCCATAGTGATACTCGAAGGTTTCTTTAGAAATGTGCGGGGCCAGTGCATCCATGGCGTACGGCAGGGGGGGGAGGGTGTGTTCCATTGCGGTTCTCCTGTTGCAGTGAGTGTGGAAGTTTAAAGTTGACTACTATAGTCAAGAATATGTCAGGTGGCAACCGGACCTTGGTCCGGGCTGCTTGCTAGGATTGCTGCTTCGGCACTCCCGCGTGCCAGATCGAATCTTACTGTCTGGCCGACATGCAAGCTTGACGCATCCGTCACCAGATTGCCGCTGGCGTCGCGGATAATGGAAAAACCTCTTGCCAGGGTTGATTCTGGATTCAGATGGGCGAGTGCCGCGGCGATCTTGTCAAGCGCGTTCAGTCGCTGCAGATGCTGCTGGTGAATGGCCGATCCCAAGCGTTGCGCCAGCAACCCGACGTTTCCGCAGCTTGTTTCGATACTGGGGACATTGCGTCCGATACTGAGTGCGGCGCGATTCAGGCGATCCCGATGGCGACCAAGGCCATGGGCAAGGGAAGCATCCAGTTTCGATCCCAACAGCGCCAGCCGGTCGCCCGCCTTCACCAGGCGCGTCGCGGGATGGACCAGTCGCAAAGAGAGGTGATCCAGTCGCTGCTGATCACGGGAGACTCGACGTTGTGCAGCCCTCCCCAGTGCTGTTTCAAGATCAGCGATTTCACTAGCCGCTTCGTGCCATCCTTGCGTGGCCAATTCCGCTGCAGCAGTGGGTGTGGCGGCACGCAGGTCGGCAACATAGTCGGCAATCGTAGTATCGGTCTCATGGCCGACGCCGCTGATGACGGTAAGCTTACTGGCGGCAATAGCCCTTGCGACAACTTCCTCGTTGAAAGCCCAGAGGTCTTCGATGCTGCCGCCACCCCGAACGATGAGAAGCAGGCTGCACTCGTCGCGCCGGTTGGCAAGGGTGATCGCCTTTGCAACATCATCTGCGGCGTTGTTGCCCTGTACCAGCGCCGGGTAGATGATCGCCTGCAGATGCGGCGCGCGGCGCTTCAAAGTTACTATTACATCACTCAGGGCGGCGGCACCGGGCGAACTGATGATCCCGATGCGATCGGGAAATCGTGGTAGCGGGCGTTTGCG
>CAIZHL010000124.1 GCA_903932755.1 uncultured beta proteobacterium | reverse complement strand
TTGCGGTACTCAAACGCAATATGCTCGTTCATGTGAGCCACGCGCTGCACCCGTTGCCGCCGGGCCCCTTCCTGCCCCTGCTCGAAGCCCTGCATCGCCTGCGCGCCGACAGCGCCGGATGCCGCATGAAAATCCGCACCGCGCTGGTCACCGCGCGCAGCGCCCCCGCCCACGAACGCGCGATCCGCACCCTGATGGAATGGAAGGTGGAAGTCGACGAAGCCATGTTCCTCGGCGGCCTGGAAAAGTCACGCTTCCTCAGCGAGTTCGAACCCGACTTCTTTTTCGACGACCAGACCAGGCACTGCGAGCCGGCGTCGAGGCTGGTGCCGACGGGGCATGTGGTCAGTGGGGTGGCGAACTCCGAGTAGCTTGCGCCCGCGGCGGAAGCCTTGTTGCGGAATATCCACTGTTTCCATTCATTCCAGCAAGTAAGGCTTTTTTGCATTATGATATGACGCATCAAGAAACCATGAGGAGATCGCCATGACCACCTTGACCGTTACCTCCCGGGGACAAGTGACGTTTAGAAAAGAGGTGCTGCAACACCTCGACATCCGGCCGGGAGAAAAGATCGAACTGGATTTGCTGCCCGATGGGCGGTGCATGCTCAAGGCGGCCCGCCCCGCCGGAACGATAGACAGCTTCGTCGGATTACTTGCGGGCCGTTCAAAGAAGATCGCCACCATTGAAGAAATCAACGCGGCAGCCGCGCAGGGTTGGGCCGGCAGGGAATGAAGATCGCAGTTGATACCAACGTACTTGTTCGCGCCGTCGTGCGCGATGACCCCGCGCAAGCGAGCGTTGCCGCCAAAGTCCTGACTAAGGCCGAATTGATCGCGGTCGCGTTGCCATGTCTATGCGAGTTTGCGTGGGTGCTGCGCCAGGTTTATGGCTTCACCCCCGCCGATGTGGCCATCGCGATTCGGGCACTGCTTGCCGCGGCAAACGTGGAAGTCAATCGGCCGGCTGTCGAGGCTGGCCTGTCGATGCTCGAAGCAGGCGGGGATTTCGCCGATGGCGCCATTGCCTACGAGGGCTGCTGGCTCGGCGGGGAAACCTTCGTTTCCTTCGACAAAAAAGCGGTTGCGCTTCTCACGGCGGCAGGTCAGTCCGCGCGCCTTTTGTGAGCAAGGGAGTGCCCGGGGGTAGGCAAGTCAAACAGAAAAACGCGGGTGTCCACAATTATTCCGCTTCACCCTACAGACTATCGCCGTCTTGCCAGCGCCGACTTTTTCGCGACTATGCGAATTAAATTCGAGCCTGGCCCCCTTGATTCGGCGCCGCCCGACCTGTGGCAGAGAGTCGCCGACGAGGTGGCCCGCATGACGCAGCTGTATGCGGGGACTGATACCATTAAGCGCAAACCGGCAACCGCCCACTGAACCCGACCAACATGCGCCTTCGCATCCATCGTTCCGACGGAAAAATCGGCTCCTACAGCCAGAATGTGGCCCGCCGCGCGGCGGCGCTGATAAAACGCCTCGATCCGCAAACAATATTTACCTCCGGTCCCATCGTGATCGGCGTACTGAATCCGTTCAGCGTCATAAATGCGGACGAAATCTGCTGCATAGAAGTCGAAACGGACCTTCCCGTTCCGCTCCACCTGCCCCAAAACATCGATACGGTATGCAAGCTGAGCAGCCAGGAAGAGTACGCAGCGCTGCTTGCCCGACAGTGGCCGCGCTGGATGGATTTCAAAAAGAGTCAGGATGGCGAACTTTTTGAAGCCCTGATCGAAATTTCGCTGCGCAACGGCGAGTCGATTTTCCTGCACGTGACCGGCAAGGTAAGCAAATCCGCCAAGCTGGTCGAAGCTTTTTTTCATCCCCCGGCAATCATGGCGAGCTATCCGCCGAACGGTACGCTTTACATCAACACCCGATGCATCGTGCGCTCGCGCGTGTATCACAGCCGCCAGCAGGTCGAATATCCCGAAGGCCTCTGGTTCGCCGAAGCCGATGACGTTTGACCGGCGACCCGCCCCCTTGATCTGTAGCCTGCCGACAGGTAAAAGTCGGAACAACCATTGGGGTCAGAACAACCATTGGGGTCAGAGTGATTTGACCTTCTGGCCGCCCGATATGCGGCGTCGCGCTAGAAACAGCTATTGGGGTCAGAGTGATTTAAGTTTTAAAAAGTCGGCGCCGGCGACACGGCGACGAGGCCGGCGCCGGCAGGCCCGGGGCGGAGGAATCAAAAATCTGACGGAGCCACGGGCCTGACGGTGACGGCCGGCGGGAGGACGCTCCAGCCACACGCCCTCACTCCGACGGCCGGCTGAAGCTGGCAAGCCCCATGCGCTTGGCGCCGCGCAGCCACATCCTGATCGCCACGCCCGTCACCACCGATTCCGCGTCGCTATTGCGGTAAGGCGACGCGAGGCAGGTATCGGTCGCGGCGGGGAACGTCTGGCCGTCCAACGGGCTGGACTGCAAGACCTTGCCCGTGGCCCAGCGCCGTTCGACGCCCACGAAATCGCGCGGGATGCGGACCGGAAACGCAAAGCCGTCCTGTGCCCAGAGCGGGGCCAGTGTCACCGCAGGGGTCGTCGCCTCCACGGGCGCCGATGTCCAGTCGGAACGGTGCAGGCTTCCGGCGGCATCCCGCCAGTACATGCGCCAGCGCGGGGCAGGTTCGGCGGCGGGGCGGAAGACATGGAAATCCTCGCCGTCCCGGCACAGGATGCTGCCGGTGCTGTCGCCGATCTGCAGGTACTGGCCGCCGAGTTCCCATTCGATGCGCTCGACCTTGACGCCGGGCGGCGCCTGCCAATGTTCGGCAAGCACTTCGCCGATGTCGGGCAGGATAAAGCGCCCGCGGTCCTGGATGCGGTGGGCCGGCGGCGTTTCCGCGGCCAACCCGCGCTGCGCTTGCTGCGCACCCAGCCCCAGTTGATGCACCCAGGGCGATGCCATGCCGGCCAGCAGCGCCGGGAGAATCACCAGCAGCAGACCGCTGCCGCCTATCGCCGCCGATTCGCCGGCGCTGAGGGCGGGGGTGGCCATGCGACCGGCGAGCCAGTGCAGGCCGAAATAGACGAGCGGCCCCAGCGAGAACATCAGCAGGTAGAACGCCGCCAGTGCTTCCGGGCCGCTGACGGCGCGCGCGGGCAGCACCACTGCGCCGGCGGCGAGCAGGCCGATGGGCAGGCTCGCCAGCCGCAGCCATAGCCAGGCCGCGGCTTTGCCGCGCGCTGCAAAGTGGCGGCGCTCGGCGCGCAAGGCCAGGCCGACAAGCAGCAGGACAGCCAGAGCCAGCACGCCCCAGATGACTTGCGTTACCGACATATCGGTCTCCTCATCGCATTACTCCCGGCCACGGCGGCAATCTACCGGAATTGCAGGGGTAACGGACATGCCGTCGCGGGCCGGGACAATCCCCTGGCGCAACCGATTGCAGCCGGGTGTGCTGCTTCTTTCCCGGCGGTGACGTCGCTGAAGGACGCTTTTTTATGTGGCAGACTTCGGCGAATTGTTCATCAGGAGTCCCCTCATGAAAGCGTTTCTGCTGGCCGGCGCCATCGCGCTGGCCTCTTGCGTGTCTACCGCCTGGGCAGGTATCGAGACCCGGCCTGTACAGTTCAAGAAGGGCGCAAGCGTCGCCACCATCAAGGGCAGGCTGCAGGGCGATCAGACCATCGACTACAGCGTGCAGGGCAAGGCCGGGCAGACGATGCATGTGCGTTTCAAGGCCGGCAACGCCAGCGCCTATTTCAACGTGCTGCCGCCGGGCTCGACCGGCGAAGCAATCTTCATCGGCTCGACTTCCGGCAACGAATGGACCGGCACACTGTCGGCCGACGGCGAATACCGGATCCGCACCTACCTGATGCGCAGTGCGGCGCGCCGCAACGAGCGCTCCGCCTTCACGCTGACGGTCGGCGTCGGCGCTTCCGCCGCCGCTGCCGGCGCCCTCGGCGCGGCCCCGGCCGCCGACGCCAAGGTGAAGGGGACGCCCTACCACGCCAAGGGCACGCTGCCCTGTGCGGCGGGGAAGGAAGCGCCCGGCGCGAAGGAATGCGAATTCGGCGTCATCCGCGGCAAGCCGGGCAGGGCCGAACTGCATGTGAGCTATCCCGGCGGCAAGCCACGCGTGCTGACTTTCATCGGCGACACGGTAAGCGCCGATGGCGGCGCCCGGGTCAAGGCCGCCAAGAACGGCGACCTGTGGTCGGTCGAGGTCGACGATTCCGAACACTACCGGGTCCCCGAGGCCGTGATCAACGGCGGTTGATCGGGCGCCGGCGGCAAACGCCCGGCCGCCGCGGTGCCTCGGCCCGGGCAGGAATCCCGCGGCGAATCGGGGCAGGACCGACGCCGCAATCCGAAAGCCCGTGGAGGACCGGAGATGCGTATATACCGCAGGTTTGCACGCGTGCTGCAAATGGCATAATGCGGCCATCGACACCCGGGCTACGCCTGAAATGACCGAAAAAGACGCCGCAACGCTGGCGAAGCTGGTGGCCGGCTGCCGCGAGCAGATGGAAAGCGACTTGTGCGAACTGGTCGAGGAACTTGGCCCGACGCTGATCCAGGACATCATCGCGCGCTCCGACCCCGCCCGGGAGCCGGAGCGGCGCATCGCCGCCACCACGCTCAAGTTTGCCCTGGCCGACCACTGGGCCAAGGTGGCGCCGGCCCTGATGACCGCACTCGCCGGCCGCAGCCGGACTCCGGGCGGCGGCTATGGCGACGCGAGGAACCTGCAGATCGTCACGGATGCCGAGATGTCGCTGCAACTGGCCACCGGCGATGTCCTCGAACGCCTGGTCGCGGCCTGCCGCGAAGAGACCAACGCCCTGGAACGGCGGATTTCCTACCTGGTGCTGCGCAGCGCCATGAAGCCGGGCGACACCACCTTCAAGCTCGCCCCGCTGTGGTCCTGCATCGAGTCTGCCTGCGGCGTGGTCACCGAAGACACGCTGGCCCGCATTGCGCTGCTGCAACTGGTCGGCAAGCGCCTCGCCGAAGAACTGCCCCAGATCTATCGCGTCATCAATGAATCGCTGATCGACGCCGAGATCCTGCCGCGCCTGAAGCGCAGCTACCGCGACCTGGCGCTGGTCGACCCCGAACAGGTCGCCGCCGAGTCGGCGAAGATGGCGAGCGCGCTGGACCGGCTGGTGAAGGCGCGCACCAAGGACGGCGACACCGCCGCCACCGGGCCCGGCAACGGCAACCTGGAACTCTTCGACTCGCTGAAGACGCTGCAGGCCGCGCCCCAGCCGGCAACTCCGGGAACACACACCAACGTCGTGCGCATGGCGCGCGACAGCGGCGCCGCGCGCGACGTGCGCCCGCAGGAATCCGTCACGCTGGACATCGTCGCCGAGCTGTTCGACCTGCTCTTCGGCGACCCGAACGTGGCCGAAGGCATCAAGGGCCTGGTGTCCCGCCTGCAGTCCACGGTGCTCAAGGCGGCGATGCTCAACCAGCGCTTCTTCGCCGACCGCAGCCACCCGGCGCGGCGCTTCCTCGACAGCATCTCGACCGTCGCGGTGCGCTGGGGAACCGTGGTCAACGCCGACGACCCGTTCTACATCAAGCTGTCGGAACTGGTCGACAAGGTCCAGGCTACCTACGACGGCGACATGCGCGTGTTCGACGCCGCGAACACCGAGCTGGATGCCTTCCTCGCCGAACGCGAGAAGATCGAGGAGCAGCAGGACCGCGAGCTGGCCGACGCGGTGCACGCCCGCGAAGAGGAAATCCGCCTCACCCGGGTGGCCCAGATGCACGCGCAACGGGCGGCGAACCTGTGCATCGAGCGGCTGCTGGGACCGAATGTGCCGCGCCAGATCGAGGAGTTCCTGCGCAGCTACTGGCGCGACGTGGTGCAGGGCAGGATCTCGCAGGGCGGCGAGGACGGCGCGCCCACCAAGGATGCCCTGCAGACCGTCGTCGCCCTGATCTGGGCCGTATCGCCCAAGCACGATCCGGGCGAACGCAAACGGCATGCCGACGCGCTGCCCGGGCTGCTGAGGAAGCTCAATGCCGGCTTCGAAGAGATCGGCGCCGCGCCCACCGAGCGCAAGTCATTCATGGACACGCTGGTCGATCTGCAGCTCGCCGCGCTGCGCGCCGAAAAACAGAAGCCCGTCACCGACAAAGCCAAGGACAAGTCCAAAGACAAAGACAAAGACAAGGAGAAAGCCAAGGTCGAGCCGGCGGAACAGCCGGTCGCGCGCGGCGCGGGGCCGACCCTGCAGGTCAGCCACGCCACCAAGTCCGGCGTCCACGTGCAGGACATCTCGCTCCCCGGCGGCGACCAGCTCGACGCCGAAAGCACGCCGGACCGCGCCGACCTGCGCCGCGTGCGCCAGCTGGTGCGCGGCGACTGGATCGACTTCATCACGGCGGGCCAAACCCGCCGCGAGCGCCTGACCTGGATCAACAACAGCCGGACGCTGTTCCTGTTCACCAACAGCGCCGCGGCCTGCGCCATTTCCATCACGCCGGAAGCGCTGGCGGTGCGGCTGAGGAACAAGACGGCCACCATCGTGATGCCGGACCGGCCGATGTTCGAACGCGCCATCCACGGCGCCATCAATTCGCTGGACAAGCGCGCCTGAGGCCCGCGCGCCGCGCTCGCGGCGCGGCGCGGCTCGAAGCGGATTGCCGCATGCGACAATCGCCGCATGCACCCCGCCCTCCCCCTGCGCCACTTCCTGCTCGCGCTTGCCGTGGTCGCCGTCTGGGGCACCAACTTCGTGGTCATCAAGCTCGCGCTCGGCGCCCTGCCGCCGCTGCTGTTCGCCGCCCTGCGCTTCGGCCTGGTGCTGCTGCCCGGCCTGTTTTTCTTCGCCCGGCCCAAGGTGCCGCTGGGCAACCTGGCGCTGTATGGCCTGCTGATCGGGGTCGGCCAGTTCGGCCTGCTGTATGTGGCGATGAACGGCCACATCTCGCCCGGACTGGCCTCGCTGGTGATCCAGGTCCAGGTGTTCTTCACCATCGGCCTGTCGATGCGCATCGCCGGCGAACGCGTGCGCATGTTCCAGTGGTTTGCCCTGCTGCTGGCTTCTGCCGGAATCGTCATCATCATGCTGCACACCGACGGCAGCACCACGCCGCTCGGCCTGTTCATCGTGCTGCTGGCGGCGCTGGCCTGGGCCGGCGGCAACATCGCGGCGAAACAGGGCGCGCCGGCCAACATGCTGGCCTACGTGGTGTGGTCGAGCGCCTTCGCCGTGCCGCCGCTGATCGCGCTGTCGCTGGCCTTCGAAGGTTGGGGTGCCGTGTCGGCCGCGCTGCGGGCGGCCGATGCCGCTACATGGGCGGCGGTGGCCTGGCAGGCCTGGGG
>CAIZHL010000123.1 GCA_903932755.1 uncultured beta proteobacterium | reverse complement strand
GCGGCGACATGGAAGATGTCCGCCAGTTCTGCAGCCCCGAAATGGCCGCCGAAATCCAGATGCAGTTCCAGGAGCGCAATCAACTCGCGCAGGAGACGGACGTCCTTCAGCTCGATGCCGAACTGCTCGATGTCAGCACCGAAGCCAGCCGCGCCCTGGCCAGCGTGCGCTTTTCCGGCCTGATCCGCGAAGAAGCCAATGCCGCGCCCGAAGCCTTCAGCGAAGTCTGGCACCTGACCAAACCGCTCGACGGCAGCCAGGGATGGCATATCGCGGGAATACAGCAACTCTGAGGTTCGCACTGTCATCCGCGGCTTTGCCGCCAACCATCCCGAATGGTTCGGCAGCGTTGCCCGGTGCCATTGCCCCGGTGCAGTCTCCCGCACACCAACACCGACCGGACGTCGCAACGTGAAAGACATCGCCCACTTCATCGCCGGTTTCCGGCGCTTCCAGGAGAAGTACTTCAGCGAGGACCGCGAACTCTTCGAGCAGCTTCGCCTTGGCCAGCGCCCCAGGACCATGATCGTTGCCTGCGCCGATTCCCGCGTCGATCCGACGCTGCTGACCGGTGCGGAACCCGGCGACGTGTTCGTGGTGCGCAACGTGGCCAACCTGGTGCCCCCCCACGAACCGGGGGGCGGCTTCGCCAGCGTGCCGGCGGCGCTGGAATTCGCCGTGCTTTCGCTCAAGGTCGAGCACATCATCGTGCTCGGCCACGCCCAATGCGGCGGCATCAATGCCTTGATGAGCGAGTCAGGCAATGGCGGCGAATTCATCGGCAAATGGGTCGGCATCGCGCAACGGGCCCGGGAGCGGGTGCTGGCGGACCTGCCGGCCAAGTCGCCGGCCTTGCAGGCGCGAGCCTGCGAACAGGCAGCCATCCTGGTATCGCTGGAAAACCTGATGACCTATCCCTGGATCGCCGAGCGCGTCGACACCGGCGCGATGCATCTGCACGGCTGGTATTTCGACATCGCGCAAGGCGAGCTATTGAGCTACAACCCGGCACTCAATGGCTTCGAGCCGATCCGGGCCGAGGCCGCCGCCATGTCGAAAGGCGAATCGAGCGGATAGGGAGAAGCCATGTTCTCGATCTACGGTGTTTCAGGGCGGGTCTTCAGCGGCACGCTGGAGGAAATGATCCGCGTGAACGCGCTCGCCAGGGCCCGGACGGTACGCGCCATCGCGGAGGATGGCGATGAACTGGGGATCGAGGCAGTACTGGGCGCAAACACCCGCCTGCGGGAAGACGCGGTCAAGTCCTATCGGTCCATGCTGCCCCGGGATCTGGAACGCGGGCCGCTGTATCACGCCGGCCAGATCATGCAGACCGCGGTGATCCGCGTGAATGCCGGCGATTCGGTCGCCCATGCCTGGCGCACCTTGCGCGACCATGCCATCCGGCAGGCCCCGGTGATGGATGACGATGCGCGGCTGGTCGGCATCGTCAGCGAGCGCGACCTGCTGACCGCACTCAACATCGAAGGCGGAGATATCGTCGCATCGCTCGACCGCCTCGTGCGCGACGTGATGACCACCCCGGTGGTGGCTGCCGTTCCCGTCACCGACATCCGGCGCATCGCGGCGGTCATGATCGACAAAGGCGTCGATGGCGTGCCGATCACCAATGAAACAGGCCGCCTGCTGGGCTTTGTGTCGCGCGGCGACATCCTGCGCGCCGTCGTAACCGATCCGCCGCTCAGCCTTTGGCGATGATTTGACTGCCCGGCCAGCGCGAAGACCGGGCCGAACAAGCGGCTCGATCGACCGCAACGGCCTGATCCGCGAAGAAGCCAACGCCGCCCCCGAAGCCTTCAGCGAAGTCTGGCACCTGACCAAGCCGCAGGACGGCAGCCAGGGATGGCATATCGCGGGAATACAGCAAAGCTGATCGCCGGGCCGTTATCCGGCGCCTGGCCAATCGTCATTCCGGCGCAAGCCGGAATCCAGTCGGCGGCCGTTACTGGATCCCGGGTCAAGCCCGGGATG
>CAIZHL010000122.1 GCA_903932755.1 uncultured beta proteobacterium | reverse complement strand
TTCGGCGACAGCGACGGCGGAAGCGATGGTGGCGGTGGTTGCGGAGGCGGCTGCGGCGGCGACTGAGCGGCGCATCGCCGGCGGCGACTGAGCGGCGCATCGCCGGCGGCGACTTGCCCGTTTTAGCGATACTTCTCGGCGCAAGCCATGATGGCTCTGTCGGTCGGCTGCTTGAGGCAAACGCGCGCATCTTCATTGGCGCGTGAACGCCGCCCGGGCGAAGCGGGCGCTGCCGCAGCGGGGGTCGCCACCCGTGCCGCAGCAAGCTTTTCCGGGACCACAGCCATTGGCGCGGCAACAGCCTGCGGTGACGGCGCAGCGGCAGGAGCGGCAGGCTTTGCCGCCGCAGCCGGAGGCTTGTTGCCCGTCCAGGACCATTTCTCGACCTTCCAGGCGCCGCCCTCCTTCTTGAAGTTGGCCAGCAGGTAGGAATCGGACTTGCCGATGAGTTCGACCACGCCGGTACCGCGCAGGACGGCGCTGTTGCCGTCCGGGGCAATGGTCTTTTCGGTGATGGTGTAGGTGGCGGGCAGCATTTTCGCCAGGAAGCCGATCACAGCCTCCCTTTCCTCCTTCGGCAGCTTTGCAAGTTCGGCCCGCTGCGCGGCCGTGCCGTAGCTCACCACCTCGTCGGCTTTGCCGGCGAGCGCGGCGCGATGCAGCTTGGCATAGACCGCCTCGGGATCTTCCTGCGCAATGGCGCCGCCGCAGAACAATGCCAGGAGCGTAGCGCCACAAAGTGCATGCCAGAATTTCATGTCGATCTCCCCTCTCGAAAAATTCAGTGTAACGCGATCCGCATGTTGCGGGCCGGCCCGGTCGCTCAGGCCGGCCCGGAGATCGCCGCAATCCGCCGCAGCGCCCAGAAATTGAAGCCGGCATACACCGCATAGGCCAGCATCCAGGCCAGGCCGACCGCCGGCAGCGCAAGCGGGCCGGGAAGCATCAGCAGCAGTGCGGCGAACAGCGGCAAGGACAGCAGTTCGCCGGCGGTCACCGCCCAGCCAGCGCCGCGCGCGAACAAGCCGAAGAGGAAGATCCAGGACAGCATGCGCAGGGCATCGCCGGCAAAAAAGGGCACGGCGTCAAACCTGCCGACCGGCAGGCCTTCGCGGTACAGCAGCGCCAGCACTTGCGGCAACAGCAGCCACAGCAACGCCAGTGCCAGCATTGCGGGCAGGACGACCTGCCGGGCCGAGGCGCGCAATTCCGCGCCGAAGGCGCGCGCATCGCGCGTCGCCGACAACCGCGGCAGGAAATGCGCATTGAGCAGGCCTGCCGCAATCGCCGTGATCCATTCGCTGCTGCGCCACAGCGCCTGCACCGCGCCCGCAGTCTCCCACGATGCGGATGCGGCGATCTCCATGCGTGCCACAGCCGTTGCCGCCGGGCTCAGGATGCCGATGGCAATTCCGGCCATGACGAAGGGTCGCAAGCCGTGGTCGGCGCCCAGCGCGCCCCGCCACGAGCCTTCGCCGGCGAGCAGGAAAGCGGTCACCGCCAGTCCAAGGACGGCCTGGGTGGCGAGCAGCGCCACCAGTTCGACACCCGCCGCGGCAAGCCACAATGCCAACAGCGGCACGGCGAGAAAAGCGGCAGCGACCGCTGCGGCGCGGCCGGCCTGGCCGCGTCCGAGCAGCCAGGCGACAAGCAGGCCGGGGGCCACGAGCAGCCATCCGCAGGCCAGTGCCGGCAGCAGCAGCGTTGCATGCTCAGGCGCCAGCAAGGGCAGCAGTCCGGACAGCGCCAGTGCGGTGCAGGCGATCAGGCATAGCGCCGACATGAGCAGACCCAGGCGCAGCGCGTCGCCGAAAAGTCGGCGCTGGCGATGCGGCGCCTCGATGGCCACGCGCCCGGTGAGTCCGATGCCGATGCCGGCCAGGGCAACGCCGCCGACGATGTCGGTCAGGCTGTTCAACTGCGCCCAGTGCGCGACCAGTTCGGCGCCGCCGCGCAGGGCCAGCGCCTTGTCGATCAGCGCGCGCCCGACGAGTCCGGCGAGGACGAAACCCAGCGCCGGCAGCAGTCGCGCGGGAAGGCCGGGCTCATGCTGCACCGGGACGGGCAGGCTCATCGCGGCACCGCCCCCTCCCCTCCCCGCTCCGGACTCGCTCAGCCCAGGCGATCGAGCGCGTCTTTCAGCGTGGCCACGGTGCGGTCCACGTTGCCCAGCTTGTCGAGGCCAAACAGGCCGATGCGGAAGCTGCGGAAATCCGCCGGCTCGTCGCACTGCAGGGGCACCCCGGCCGCGGTCTGCAAGCCGAGGCCGACGAACTTCTTCGCCGACTGGATCTCCGGGTCGGTCGTATAGCTGACGACCACGCCGGGCGCTTCAAAGCCGGCCGCCGCGACGCCGGGAAAGCCGCGGTCGACGAGCAGCGCCCGTACCCGCCGCCCGAGTTCCCATTGCTGGCTGCGGGCAAGTTCGAAGCCGTGGGCTTCGGTCTCGCGCATGGCATTGCGCACGGCCCGCAGGGCGTCTGTGGGCAGCGTCGCGTGATAGGCGTGTCCGCCCTTCTCGTAGGTTTCCATGATCTGCAGCCACTTCTTCAGGTCGCAGGAAAAACTGCTGCTGGTCGTGTCGGCAATACGCGCCAGGGCGCGCTCGCCGAGCATGACCAGGCCGGCGCAGGAAGGGCCGCTCCAGCCTTTCTGCGGCGCGCTGATGAGGACATCGACGCCCGTCGCGCGCATGTCCACCCAGATCGCACCGGAGGCGATGCAGTCGAGCACGAACAGGGCATCGACTTCGCGCGCGGCATCTGCCACCGCCCGCAGGTAGTCGTCGGGCAACAGCATGCCCGAGGCGGTTTCGACATGCGGGGCGAAAACCACGGCGGGGCGTTCGCGCCGGATCGCCGCCACCACTTCGGCTATCGGCGCCGGGGCGAAGGGCGCCTGCGCGCCCTCGCCGTCGCGGCGGGCCTTGAGCACCGTGGTGGCCGACGCGATCGCACCCATGTCGAGGATTTGCGACCAGCGGAAACTGAACCAGCCGTTGCGCAGCACCAGGCAGCCGCGCCCGCCGGCGAACTGGCGCGCCACGGCTTCCATGGCATAGGTGCCGCCACCCGGCACCACGGCTGCGGCGCTGGCGCCATAGGCCCGCTTCAGGGTGCCCGAAATGTCGCGCATCACCTCCTGGAAGGCTTGCGACATGTGGTTCAGGGCGCGGTCGGTATAGACCACCGAAAATTCGAGCAAGCCGTCGGGATCGACGGTTTTCAGCAAGCCGGGCATGGGTAACTCCGTAAAAAGTGGTTCGGTGATTTCGCGGGAAATTCTAGAAGGTTCCGGGATAGGCGCCGCCGTCGAGCAGCCAGTTCTGCCCGGTAATGAAACCGGCCTGGGTCGAGCACAGCCAGGCACAGGCGGCGCCGAACTCCTCCGGGTCGCCGATGCGGCCGGCCGGAATCGTGGCGACGCGCTCGGCCAGAACCTGCTCATAGGGCACGCCGCGCGCCCTGGCCTGGCCGCCGATCACCGTGGCGATGCGGTCGGTGTCGAAGAAACCGGGCAGCAGGTTGTTGATGGTGACGTTGTGCGCCACGGTTTTCCTCGCCAGTCCGGCGACGAAGCCGGTGAGGCCCGAGCGCGCGCCATTGGACAGGCCCAGCACGTCGATCGGCGCCTTGACCGCGCCCGAGGTGATGTTGACGATGCGGCCGAACTTGCGCGCGATCATGCCGTCGACGGTGGCCTTGATCAGCTCGATCGGCGTCAGCATGTTGGCATCGAGCGCCGCCAGCCAGTCCTCGCGCGACCAGTTGCGGAAGTCTCCGGGCGGCGGGCCGCCGGCGTTGTTGACCAGGATGTCCGGCGCCGGGCAGGCGGCCAGCGCCGCGGCGCGTCCCGCCGGGGTGACGATGTCGGCGACAACGGCGGTCACCGCCACGCCGGTCGCGGCGCGAATCTCGGCCGCGGTCTTTTCCAGCGCATCCGCGCCGCGCGCGACCAGCGTGACATCGACGCCCTCGCGCGCGAGCGCAAAGGCGCAGCCACGTCCCAGTCCCTTGCTCGACGCGCAGACCAGCGCACGGCGTCCGCGTATTTCCAGATCCATCCCGATATCTCCCTGTAGCCGGTCGCGTATCATAACGGCTCCCGTCTTGATCCATACCCATGCCAAGCATCCATCGCATCG
>CAIZHL010000121.1 GCA_903932755.1 uncultured beta proteobacterium | reverse complement strand
TGATGTCCGAACCCATCATCGCGATGCTCATCGGGACGCCCGCCGGATCCCGGATCAAGGTCAGATGCCAGCGAAACAGGCACTGTCCCTTAGCCGTCTCCACCTGGTACTCCAATTCCTGCGGCAGGGCCGAAAGCGACACCTTGCCGCCAAAAACTTCGGCAAGACGCGGACGGTCCTCGCTGCTGACGTATTGGCCGATCCAGTCGCAGCCGAGCAAACTTTTCTCCGCCTGGCCGATTTGCGCTGCCATGACCTGGTTGATGTGCACCAACCGGCCTTGCGTATCGATCGCGATCGCTGCCAGGCCGACACCTTCGAGGAACTCGAAAACCTGTTCTTCCGAATGTTGCAGGGAATTCTCCCCCGCCTCGGTATCGGTTTCGTCGGTCAAGGTACCCACCAGGCCGTTGAACTTGCCTGAGGGCAGGGTGCGTGCGGCCGCGACGTGGAGTACCCGCCGTGCCGATCCGTCCGCGCGGTGCAGCCGGTAATGCAGATAAAACCCGCGGTGGGTTTCGATTGCCGCGCGCATAGTGTCGATCACCATCGCACGGTCCTCGCTGTGCACCGCGTCGAGCCAGCCCAGGCCAAGGGCGTGTTCGAACGCCTGTCCGGTACCCGCGGTCCAGTTGGTGCTGACGACCTCGCACGAACCCAGTGCATCGGCGCTCCAGAACAGCACCCGCTTGGGCTGGGTGGCAATCTGGAAGCGCGCGTTGCCGGCTTCCAGCATGTCATGCGCGAGGGATGCACCAGGTGTGGTCGGGATCAAATCGAAAGTCCTCAATTCGCGGGGCAGACCTACTGAAAACAAGAGACTGCGAACCGGACCGCGACGCGGTATCCGTGCCGTGGAGATTCGTGCGTCCCGAGTTCGGTCAGGCCGAACGAGCACAGCCCAATCCAGGCTGCATCCGGGAGTATCCCTGACTCCGGCCAGGGCCGTCAATCGCCGCCTGCCGCGCGGAGCCCTCAGCGATCCGTCATGCGCTCGCCTGTTCGCCCTGTTGCAGGCTGCGCAAGAGCACTTCAAACAGCGCAGGGGGATTGAACGGCTTCGCCAGGAAATCGCTCATCCCTGCCGTGAGGCAAAGCGCCTTGTCTTCGGCGAAGGCGTTGGCGGTCATGGCGATGATCGGCGTATGCCGGCAGGCTGCGATCTTGCGTATGCAGCGCGTGGCGTCGTATCCGTTCATCCTCGGCATCTGCACGTCCATCAGGATCACCGCATAGTGCTCCAGTGCGGCCAGGGCGCAGGCCTGCTCGCCGTCTTCGGCGGTATCGACGTGCAAGGCCGTGTCCTCTAGCAGAAATTTCACCACCTCGCGGTTGACCGGTTCGTCGTCGACCACCAATATCCGGCGTCCGGCATGATTGCGCCGGATCAGGATTTCGGAATTGGCGCCGGTTTCGCCCGGCGCTGCGTCGATCTCGGCACCACGCCTGAAGCGGGCGTTGAACCAGAAGCGGCTTCCGACATTCGGCGTGCTGTCGACGCCGACTTCGCCACCCATCAGTTCCGCCAGGCGCCGCGTGATGGCAAGACCGAGGCCCGTGCCACCGTACTTGCGCGTGGTCGAATTGTCCGCCTGCTCGAAGGCGCCGAACAGGCGCGGCAGGATGCCGGCCTCGATGCCGATGCCGGTGTCGATGACTTCGAACAGCACGGTCACGAAACCGGCTTCCTCGCGCAGGGTGCCGGCACGCAGGGTCACCGAGCCGTTCTCGGTAAATTTCAATGCATTGTAGGTGTAGTTGAGCAAAGCCTGCTGGATGCGGGTCGGGTCACCCAGCAAGCCCGCGGGCAAGGTCCCGGTTTCGATCATCAGGCGAACACCCTTGGCTCGCGCGCGATCCGAAAGCAGCGCACTGACCTTGCGCAACAGGCCGCCGATGTCCAGGGGAATGGCCTCCAGTTCGAACTTGCCGGCCTCGATCTTGGAAATGTCGAGGATGTCGTTGATGATGCCGAGCAGGTGCTCGACGGCAATATCGATGTTGTCGAGCTGGCGCGCCTGTTGCGGCGTCACGCCGCTCCTCCGCAACAGGTGAGCCATGCCGACGATGCCGTTCATCGGCGTGCGGATCTCGTGGCTCATGTTGGCGAGGAAGGCGCTCTTGGCGATGCTGGCCGACTCCGCCACTTCCTTGGCCTCGGCCAGTTCGAAGGTGCGGGCCAGCACCTGTTCCTCGAGGCTGGTCCGGTGCTGTTCCAGTTCGACTTCGGTACGCCGGCGCTCGGTGACATCGCGGTCCACGCCCTGGAAGCCGAGCAGGTAACCGCTCGAGTCGAGGATGGGGGAAGCGTTGGACTCGAAGCTGCGATAGCTGCCATCGGCCGTACGCCAGCGCAGTTGAATACCTTGCCAGCCGCTGCGATTTGCAACAGCATTCGCATACGCTGAACCCATCACAGCATGATCGTCGGGATGGACCAGGCTCATGGTGTCGGTGGCAAGGAACGCCTCATGCGCAATGCCTAGCATGGCGAGGCCACGTCCATTGCTATAGGTGTGCCGTCCGTTGGCGGCGTCGATCGCCCACACCCAGTCTGCGGAGTTCTCTGCCAGCGAGCGATAGCGCGCTTCGCCGGCCGCCAGTTGCGCGTTCTTCTCGTCAGTCTCCCGCAGCGCCCTGGCGCCGGTCTCCTTGACTGCGACGATCGCCGCCTTCAGTTCGTCGATCTCGTCATGCGCCGCAGCGACGCCATGGGCTGCTTCGGCGTGGCTGAAATTTCGCAGGTCGCCCGGCGTGACATTTTTCAGTTCATCGGCGATCACCAGCAGTCGGCGCCGCACGAACTCGTGGTAAATCATCACCGACAAGACCACGATGAGCAGGATCACCAGGGCATTGCCGCCAAAGTTGATCAGCCCGTTGCGCAGATGCTCGGCACGGATTTCACCAAGGTCGGTAATCAGCGTCAGGGTTCCAAGTTCCCGGCGTCGCTCGCCATCCTGATGGAACAGGGGAACAACATGTTCGAGCGCCTCGCCAACCGGCACCGCCTTGCCCTGGCGCAGTTCAGGCACACCCGGCTGGCGCAGCACCACGAGGTGGATTTCCGGCAGGCTCGAGAGGCCGGTCAACTGCAAAGTCACATGGCTCCCGTCGAAAGCCCACAGACTCTCCTCCAGCGCGGGCGTGGTGAACCTGGCGACCGCCGTCAGGTGCTCCCCCAGATGTTCGAGGCGCTCGCGATAGCCGAACCAGGCTTCGGCCGCGGACACCAGGAGCGAGGCGATGCCTCCGACCAGCAGCGCCCACGCCAGCATGCGGCGTGTCAGGCGGCTGTCGAGCCCGAGGAAATCGAGCCGGCTGCGGCCAGCCTGCGTGACCATGGCGGGCACCCCTACTCGACCTTCAGCGCGGCGAGGATGCGGTTGTAGCTGCCATCCGCCTTCATCTCGCGCAGCGCCTGGGACAGCCTCGGCACCAGGGCCTCGTGCTTCCTGTTGAGGTAAAGGTACATGTCGACGTCCTTGAGCGCCGGCGCAATCGGCGCGATGGCGCCGAGCCCCATGCCGCGCGCCAGGGCGACACCATCGGTGCGGGTGTAGAGCGCGAGGTCGACGCGTCCGCTGTCGAGCATCAGGAAGAGCTGATCAGGCTTGTCCACCTTGCTCACGCTGCGCGCACCCGAGGCATTGGCCTCGAACATCTTCCAGCCGTTGATGAACGCAATGCGATGGGGCTTCAGGCTTTCCCAGCCCTGCTCCAGCCGGATCGTCGCATCCCGGGCGAAGGCGACAAAGCTGATGCCGATGTAGCGCTCGGGCACCTGCACCAGATTGGGATACTGCCCGCTCAAACCGGCAACGCGCAAACCCTCGCCATCGACTTCGCCGAGGTTGGCAGAATGCAGGGAACGCTCGGAAGGCAGGGTGACCAGCTTGAATTCAACGCCGATGCGACGAAATGCCTCTTTCGACAGATCGTGAAGCGCCTGGCGGTCCAGCGGGGTGTTGTTGGTGCTGACGGTGATAGTCGTCGTGTCGGCGGCAGCAGCGGAGCCAAAGCCGAGGCATAGCGCAAGAAGGAGCAATAACGTGGTTCGCATGTCAGTGTGTCGCCGGATCGGGATTCGCGGGCTGACCCCGCCTAAGCGCCTGATACTCTCACGACCACACCCGGAGACCTATCGGTAAATCTCGCGGCAAACTGCGGAATCTACGTAGCCAGCGCGCCCACCGGCAGTTTGCCTGACTCAGTGGCTGGTGCCTTCCGAACGGTTGATTTTGTTGTAGAGGTTGTACTTGCCCACCGGCTTGTCCATCGGGATGCGCTTCACTTCCCTGAACGTGGCGGCATCGAACACGATTAGCGCCCCGCCGTCGGCCCTGCGTTCCCACAGGCTGGCCAGCAGGTACTTGCCGTCGCGCGTGAATTCGACGTGGGCCAGGGTCTTGCCGGGATTCGTCTTCACTTCGGCGACCTTTTCCAGCGTGCGCTTGTCGATCACCTGCAATGTATCCTTGCCCTTCGACATCATCGAATCGGTCCAGGCATAAGGCGTGTTCTCGTGGCTGCGCATGAAGAAGCCGGGGCCGAGCGTCGGGATGGTCTTCAACGTGCTCCAGTCCTTCATGTCGATCACTGTGATCAGCCCCTCCTTGAGGTTGGGCGTGGCCATCACGGTGCGCGCGACACCGCCCGGCGGCGCGTATTGCCAGGTAATGCCCGAGCCGAGGTGCGGCATGCCGGGAAGCTTGAGGTCGGCAATCTTCTTGCGCACATCGAGGTTCACGACCTGCCCCTTGCCCGCATCGCGACTCGACCCCATGAGTTCGGCATAGTCCTGGGTGAAGAAGAAGTCGTCGAGCGGTTCGCTGAGGAAACTGCGGCGCGGATTGAGGAAGGCGGGAATGAAACTGCCTTCCTTGTACTTGAAGTCGTGGATCATGCCGACCGGAATGTCGTCGGCCTTGGGGTTGTAGCTGATCTCCCACACCTCGGGCACGTCCTTCAGCGCGGCGACGAAGCTCTGCCGCGGCGCGGCGTCGTACACCGCCGAGACGCGCGAACTTTCCTTGCGGTCCTTGTTCCAGACCTCGTGCACCTTGAGCAGGTTCAAATCGGCGTCGAGCAGCACCAGCGTGTGCGGCAGGTAGTTGGCCACCGCCAGGTACTTGCCGTCGCCGGAGACCGCGACGTTGCGCGTGTTGATGCCGGCGCGGATTTCGGCCACCACCTTGAGGTTCCAGATGTCGAACTTGGTGATCCAGCCGTCGCGCGAGGCGAAGAAAACGTAACGCCCATCGGGCGTAAACTTCGGCCCGCCATGCAGCGCGTAACGGCTGGGGAAGCGGTGGATCGGCTCCAGTTTGTCGCCGTCGAGCACCGTGACATGGTGATCACCGGTCTCGACGACGATGAACAGATTCATCATGTCCACGCCCTTGAACACCTCTGCGGGTCTTGCGGGCAGGCTGCCGGGCTCGACATGCGCTATGCGCGATGCCTTGATGTCCGCTTCCGAAAAAGTCGGCGCTGGCGACACGGCGGTGTAGATGTAATCGGCCAGCGCGGCAACCTCATCCTTGGCCAGACGGTCGGCAAAACCCAGCATCTGGGTCGCGGCACGGCCTTCGCCGATCACCTTCACCGCCTCGGGCTTCCTCAGGCGCGCCAGGCTCTCGGGCAGCAGCGCCGGGCCGGTCATGCCGAGCCGGCCCGGGCCATGGCAGGCGGCGCAATGCTGCTGGTAGAGCGCCGGCGCGTCGGCGGCCAGCAGCGGCAGGGACTGCACCAACAGAAACAGAAGTACGGCCAGAGCCTTCATGCGATTCCAATCTCTTCGTCGCTCAGGTAGCAACCCGGGTCTTCCGCCCACGGATCACCGCTCATCTGCTGCGCCCGTACCCGCGTGTTGCCGCCGCAGATGTCGAAGTGGATGCAGGCCCCGCAGCGCCCGCCGACCTTGCGCGGATGCGCCTTGAGGCCGGCCATCAGCGGGTCCGAGGTATCGCTCCAGATATCGGCGAAGCTGCGCTGGCGCACATTGCCGATGGTGTAATGCCACCACATGGTGTCGGGATGGACGTTGCCGAGGTTGTCGATGTTGGCCACATTCACGCCGCTGGAATTGCCGCCCCACTGTGCGAGCTTCTTGCGGATGTGCTCGACCTTCTCCGGGAAGCGCCGCTGCAGCCAGTGCAGCAGGTAGACGCCGTCGGCATCGTTGTTGCCGGTGGTGAATTCCTTCACGATCCCGCGCTGCTGACGCAGTTCTTCATATCTCCAGCAGGTGTCGAACAACAGGTCCATGGCGTCCTTCGTCATCTGGTGCAGGGCGTCGTCCTTGCGGTTCTTGTTGCCGCGGCCGGCGTAGTTCAGGTGCGAAAAATAGAAACGGTCGATGCCTTCGTTCTCGACCAGCCTGAGCAGGCCGGGAAGGTCGCGGAAATTGTCCTGCGTCATGGTGTAGCGCACGCCGACCTTGAGCCCGGCCTCGCGGCACAGGCGGATGCCGGCCAGCGACAGGTCGAAGGCGCCCTCTTTGCGGCGGAACTTGTCGTGCGTGGCACCGAGGCCGTCGAGGCTGACGCCGACATAGTCGTAGCCGATCTCCCGGATGCGTTCGAACATGGGCGCATCGATCAGCGTACCGTTGGAGGACAGCGCGGTGAAGAAGCCCATCTGCTTCGAGCGCGCCGATATCTCGAAAATATCGGGCCGCAGCAAAGGCTCGCCGCCGGAGAGGATCAGCGCCGGCACCTTGAACGCCTTGAGCTGGTCCATCACACCGAACACTTCGGCGGTACTCAACTCGCCGGCGAAGTCCTTGTCGGCGGAGATGGAATAGCAGTGCTTGCAGGTCAGGTTGCAGCGCCGGATCAGGTTCCAGATCACCACCGGACCGGGCGGCTTGCGCACCGGCCCCAGAGGTGTCGGCGCGGCGATTTCCTGCATGAATTGGGAGATTCTGAACATGCGCTAATTTACCAT
>CAIZHL010000120.1 GCA_903932755.1 uncultured beta proteobacterium | reverse complement strand
GACATCATCATCAGCTGCCAGGGCGGCGACTACACGACCGAAGTTTTTCCGAAACTGCGCGAAGCCGGGTGGAAGGGCCACTGGATCGACGCCGCGTCGAGCCTGCGCATGAAGGACGATTGCGTGATCATCCTCGATCCCGTCAACATGGACGTGATCAAGGATGCCCTGGCGAATGGCGGGCGCAACTGGATCGGCGGCAATTGCACCGTCAGCCTGATGATGATGGCGCTGGGCGGCTTGTTCAAGGCCGGCCTGATCGAATGGATGTCCTCGATGACCTACCAGGCGGCGTCCGGCGCCGGGGCGCAGAACATGCGCGAACTGCTGTCGCAGATGGGCGAGGCGCATCGCGTGGTGAAGGGCCTGCTCGACGATCCGGCCTCGGCGATCCTCGACATCGACCGCGAGGTGGCGGGCATCCTGCGCGACGAGAATTTCCCCACGGCCAACTTCGGCGTGCCGCTGGCCGGCTCGTTGATTCCCTGGATCGACAAGGACCTTGGCAACGGTCAGAGCCGCGAAGAGTGGAAGGGGCAGGCCGAAACCAACAAGATCCTCGGCCGTTCGGCGACGCCGATCCCGGTGGATGGTCTCTGCGTGCGCATCGGCGCGATGCGTTGCCATTCGCAGGCGCTGACCATCAAGCTGACCAGGGACGTGCCGCTGGACGAGATCAACGGCATGCTGGCGGCGCACAACGACTGGGTCAAGGTAGTGCCGAACCAGCGCGAGATCACCTTGAAGGAACTGACACCTACCGCCGTGACCGGGACCATGAGCGTGCCGGTCGGGCGCCTGCGCAAACTCAGCATGGGGCCGCAGTATTTGTCGGCGTTTACCGTTGGCGACCAGTTGCTTTGGGGTGCGGCGGAACCTTTGCGGCGAATGTTGCGCATCCTGTTGCATTGATGTCGCGCCACGGATGCCGCCTGAATGTGATGGGAAGGTTGAGCTTGCATCGCTAACCTCATGATGTTATTTTAGTTACGGTCGCTCGTTCGGCGCCCGATTTGGCAGGGGATTCGGTCCATCCGCCGGCGGGGCTCAAAGCGGGTCTGGCTTATTTTGATTTAACTGGTTCAGATAGCGGTTTTTACGCTCAATGCCGCCAAATCCGGCCTTGGCCTTCGCTCAAACTTGGTTTTGATAACATGATAAAAAGCCCGTCGGGAGTCACCGTGCCCAATACTGACAAGCGAAATCGTTTCAAAGCCACCGTTATTGCGGCGGCCATTGCCCTAATGCCCCTGGCGGCACATGCCGCAGGTCTGGGCAAGATTACCGTGCTCTCGGGGCTGGGCCAACCGCTCAAGGCTGAAATCGAAGTCACGGCAAGTCGCGACGAGTTGCCCTCGCTTGTAGCCAAGGTGGCTTCCGCAGAATCATTCCGCCAAGCCGGGATTGACTACTCACCGGCCCTGGTGGCTTTGCGGTTTTCCCGCGATGTCAAGGAGCGAGGCGGTCGTCGCTACCTGGAACTTACCAGTGACCGTCCCCTGAACGAGCCATTCATCGACATGCTTGTTGAATTGAACTGGGCGTCGGGACGACTGGTTCGCGAGTACACATTTTTGCTCGACCCTCCCGGCCTGGTTCAGAAGTTGCCCCCGGCACCGGTTGCTGCACCTGAGGTGCGGACGGAACCGGCGATGGCAAAGCCGGCGGAAAAGCCGGCGGCTGCAGTTGTGCCGGCGGAAAGCCGCCCCGTGGCGGCCAGTCCCCAGCCCGCGGCAATTCAGGAACGTTCCAAACCGGCCGAACCCGCTGGCGGCAATTCCCGCGCGGTGGTTGCAGGCGATACGCTGGGCAAGATTGCGGCGCAGACGAAGCCGGAAGGGGTCAGCCTGGATCAGATGCTGGTTTCCCTGTTCCGCAGCAACAAGGATGCCTTTGACGGCGGCAACATGAATCGCCTCAAGGCCGGCAGAATTCTTTCGATTCCGGATGCCGAAACCGCGCGTGCGGTGGCTCCTGCCGAAGCGCGACAGGAAATCGTTGCCCAGGCCGCCGACTTCAATGCTTATCGCAGCCGCCTCGCCACTGCGGCGGCCGGTGCCGAGCCGACCGGCAAGCAGGAAGCAAAGCAAGCGGTGAGCGGCAAGATCGCACCCAAGGTGGAAGACAAGGCACCCCAGGCGACCGGCAAGGACAAACTTGAAGTTTCGCGCACCGAGACGGCGCGGGACGCGAAGGGCAAGCCTTTGCAAGGGCGCATCGCCGCACTTGAAGAAGACCTGGTAGCGCGGGACAGGGCGCTCAAGGAAGCCGGCGGTCGGATTGCCGAACTTGAAAAGAACCTCAGCGACCTGAAGAAGCTTGCCGAGATGAAGAGCCAGGCTGGCGCCGATCTGCAGAAGCAGGCGCAGGCCGCTAAGCCGGCCCCTGCCGAAGCCAAGAAACCCGAGCCTCCGGCTCCGGCACCTGCTGCTGCCAAACCTGCCGAAGCAGCGAAACCCGCGGAAGCGCCGAAAGCCGCGGACGCTTCCAAGCCGGCGGAAACAGACGCCGCCGCCAAGCCCGCAGACGCGGCCAAGCCGGCAGACGCGGCCAAGCCCGCAGACGCGGCCAAGCCGGCCGATGCTGCCAAACCACCTCCGGCGAAGAAGAAGGTTGCGCCGCCGCCGCCTCCTCCCGAGCCTGATTTCCTCGAAGAAAATGCGCCGCTGGTATTTGGCGGTGGAGCTGTTCTGGCACTCCTGTTCGGGTGGCTGGGCATTTCCGCCTATCGGAAGAAGCGCGCTGCTGCGGCCGAAGCCAATGCGACGATCGCCGAGGCGGATTTGTCAGCCCATTCGGTGTTCAGCACGACCAGCATCGCGCCTCCGCCGAGCGAGCAGGAAGCCAGCCAGTTCAGTTCCACCGGCGTCGGCATGGCGGCCCATCAGGAAACCGTTGACCCCGTCGTTGAGGCGGACACCTTCCTTGCATTCGGCCGCGATGCCCAAGCGGAAGAGATCCTGCTGGAGGCTTTGAAGGCGGAGCCGCAGCGGCAGGCAATCCACATGAAGCTGCTCAGCATCTATTACGCACGCAAGAACGCTCTCCAGTTCGAATTGTTGGCCAAAGACCTGCGCGAACTGACCGGGGGCGAGGGGGCGGACTGGGACAAGGTCGTCGCGATGGGCGCCGCGATCGATCCCGAAAACCCGATCTATGCGTCTGCCGCATCGGCGGCCCAAGCGGACGCTCCGGCCGATGCGGACATGACGGCAACGACCGTACTTCGCTCTGCTACGGTTGTCATGGACCAGCCACTGGAGGGCGTCGCGGAGGCAGCGACGGCTGAAGAAACTTCCGCTGCCGGTCTGGATTTCGACCTTGATATCGGTACGAGTCCCGCGGCAGGCGAAGCAGCGGACGCTGCAGCCCCTGCCGGAGAACCGGAAATGTCGGGCCTGGATTTCGATCTCGACCTCGGCGCACCCGAGGCAGCAGCGACACCTGGTTCGCCGGCGTCGGCCGAGGTCGCGAGTGCGGACGTCGTCCTCGACATCGACTTCGACATGCCGGCAAAGGATTTCGCGCAGACCGCCGCAGAGACGCCTGCCGAGGCACTGGTAACACCTTCCGTGCAGGCTGCGGACTCCGGAGGTATCGAATTCGATTTCGATCTGGGTACGCCGGATTCGGCGGCATCTGCACCCTTGCCCGAGATGTCCATCGAAATTCCTGCAGCGGCGCCTGAGCCGGCACCGCTCGATTTGGGTGGCATCAGCCTCGAGTTGGACACGCCGGCGTCCGCGGCTCCTGCTGCTGCGGAGTCGGCCGCTGCTGCCGCGGATAATCCTGAGGTCGCCACCAAGCTGGAACTCGCAGCAGCCTATGCGGAGATGGGCGACAAGGATGGCGCTCGCGAACTGCTCCAGGAAGCGCTTGCCGAAGGCAGCCCGGCGCAGCAGAGCGCAGCTCGCGCCAAACTTGACAGTCTCGGATAGATCGGGTTCGCCCGGCGCTCCGGCGCCGGGACCATTCGTAGCTGTGGGGCGCCCTCATCCAGCCAGCCTGATCCTGTTGGGCTGTGCCGTGCTCCTGGCTGCGGCTTCCCGCGAAGGGGTTGCCCTCTACCTCGTTTGTTCCGGACTGGTTCTGGCCGCAGTGCTTGTGGCGGCACGCGATCTGCGCCTGCTCCTGCGGCGCAGCCGCTGGCTGTTCCTGACCATGCTGGTGATGTTCGGCTGGCTGACGCCGGGAACTCCGCTGCCGGGCGTTCCCGGAGCGAGCCAGGAAGGATTGCTGCTTGCTGCGGACAACATTGCGCGGCTGTTGATCGCCCTCTCCAGCCTAGCCATGTTGCTGAATATCCTTGCCCCCGCTGATCTGGTTGCCGGAATGCGTGGTTTGCTGGCTCCGGTCGCCTTGCTTGGGTTTCCCCGTGACCGCATCGCCGTGCGCCTGGCACTGACGCTGCGTGAGGTCGAAGCTTCGCGCCACGGCGCGGACAGGGAGCCGGCGACCATGGCCGGCTGCCTCGTGCTTCCGGCCTTCGCCCCCGGCACGACAGACTTTTTCCTTGGGGTGCTGAGCGCCGTCCTCGTGCTTGGCGCCTTGCTGTCATGAGAATCGCCCTGGGGATTGAATACGATGGTTCCGGCTTCTGCGGCTGGCAGTCTCAGGCCAACGGCGGTGCGGTGCAGGATGCCGTGGAGGCGGCGCTTGCGGTGGTTGCCGATGCGCCGACGCGGGTAGTCTGCGCCGGGCGAACCGATGCCGGGGTGCATGCGTTGGCGCAGGTCGTGCATTTCGATACGGAAGCCGTCCGCCCGGAAACCGCCTGGGTGCGCGGCGTCAATGCGAATTTGCCGGCTGGTGTCGCGGTGCGCTGGGCGCAAGCGGTGCCGGACGAGTTCCATGCGCGATTTTCCGCCCGCGGCCGGCGTTATCGCTACATCTTGCTCAACCGTGCCGAACGCCCCGGCCTCCTTGCGCGTCGCGTCGGCTGGTTCCATCGCCCGCTGGACGCCGATGCCATGCGCGAAGGCGCGGGACAACTTCTCGGCGAGCATGACTTTTCCGCCTTTCGCTCCGTCGAATGCCAGGCCAAGTCACCGGTCAAAGTCCTGCGCCGGGCCGACATCGTGCGCCATGGCGACATGCTGGTGTTCGAGTTCGAGGCCAGCGCGTTCCT
>CAIZHL010000119.1 GCA_903932755.1 uncultured beta proteobacterium | reverse complement strand
GGCGATACGGTGATGGTGCAGTTGATGAACGGGCTGGTTTAGGAAAGCACAACTTTATATTCGTCATTCCGGCGAATGCCGGAATCCAGAAGAATCACGGCACTGGACCCCGGCTTTCGCCGGGGTGACGGAATTATTCCACGTCTCCAGCCCTATTCCGCCGCCTCCGCGCCGCGCACCTGCCCCCTGACCTGCTTCAACTGGGCGTTGAAGTCGGACAGCTTTACGCCCATCGCCACGGTGGCCGACTGGCCGGCTTTCAGGCTGGCGGACAAGGCGTAGTCCTTCTTGAAATGATTGCCCGATGAGGCCTTCTGCACCGTCCCCGTAACGCGCACATTGCGCAGTGCCAGCGGGCTGTTGTTGGTGACGCGCAGGCCGAGGTTGCCCTTGCCGTCGGCGACCGGTTCGACCTTCAGGTATTCGCCGGGATTGCCCGGCAGGTCGAGGCGCACCAGCACCGCACCGGCGCGCTTGCCGATCTCGGAATCCGAGCCGGAGGCCAGCTTGTAGTGGTCGATGGCCCGCGCCGGCTGGCCGGCGTCCTGCGCCAGGTTGCCCAGCACGTAATGCGCCGCCGCCGTCGGCAGCAGGGCATTGCTGCGCTCGAGGTCGCTTTGCGCCCCCGCGCGGTTGCCCTGGCGCTGGCGCACCAGGCCGCGTTCGAGGTAATAGGCGTAATACTCGCCGTTGAGGCGGATCGCCTCGCCGAATTCGTGCTCGGCGTCGGGCACGCGCCCCAGCTTCTTCAGCGCGTCGCCGCGCAGGGCATGGAACATCGCCTCGCGCGGCTCCAGTTTGATCGCCTGGTCGGCCTTGGCCAGCGCCTGGGCCGGTTCCTTTTCCAGCAGCTTGCGGCCTTCGTCATGGGCGGCATAGGCCGGCTTGCTCTGCATCAGGAAGGCCAGCTTGTGGCGGTACACATCCTCGCCGCGATACAGGCTGGCCGGCAGGCCGGCGGCCCGCTTGCGGTTGGCCTCGACGCGTTCCTGCGACGGCGGATGCGTGGCGAACATGCCGGCCAGCCAGTTCGACGACTTGTTGCCCGCCAGGCGGACGAAGGTCTCCTGCAGTTCCACCGCCGCCTTCGGATCGTAGCCGGCGCGCACCATGTAATCGATGCCGTAATGGTCGGCCTCCAGTTCGTGTTCGCGGCTGAAGCGCATGCTGATCAGCGCCGCGCCGCCCAGCGCGGCGAACTCGACCACCTCGGAATACTTCTGGTCGGAGGCCAGCGCGCCGATGATCACCGCGCCGGCCGTCAGCAGCGTCCCCTGCTCGATCGAGCGGGCGCCATGGCGGGCGGCGGCATGGACGATCTCGTGCGCGAGCACGGCGGCCAGTTCCGCCTCGCTCTTCAGTTCGAGCAGCAGGCCGCGGTTGATCGCCAGCTTGCCGCCGGGCAAGGCCCAGGCATTCGGTACGGAATCGTTGATGATGACGAATTCAAAAGGCAGGTTGGGCCGGTCGCTGACCTTGACCAGCTTCTGCCCGACCTCATTGACGTAGGCCGCCAGCGCCGGATCGAGGATGAACTTGCCGCCGGCCGACTGCTGGCTTTGCAGGTACTGCTGCTTGCCGATCTTTATTTCCTGCTTTTCCGAGAGGATGCTCAGCTCGGTCTGCTTGGTGACCGGATTGGTGGCGCAGCCGCTTGCCAGGATGGCCAGCCACAGCGCGGCAAGCAGCGGCCCGAAACGGCCTGGAATTGGTAGTTTCATGATGGCAGCAAGGAACATGATTTCACAGGCCGCAGGCTTCCGCGGCGATATCCAGCGAGCGCAGGCGCAGCTCAGGATCGAAGATGTCGCAGACCAGGATCAGTTCGTCGGCCTGCGTCGCCTGCTGCAATTTGCTTAGCCCCTCCGCCACGGTTTGCGGCCCGCCGATCACGGCGGCGCCGAGGAAGTCGCCGATCGCGGCGCGCTCCTGCGGATGCAGGCCGGCAAGGAAATTCTCCACCGGCGGCGGCAGGCTGCGGCGGTCGCCGTGGAGGATGCCGAGCACGCGCTGATGAACGCTGCTGGCGAGGAAATCGGCCTCGGCATCGGTCGGCGCGGCGACCAGCGGCACGCCGATCATCACGTAAGGTTCGGCAAGTTTCACCGAAGGCCGGAAGCGGCTGCGGTAAAGATCGATCGCCTGATGCAGCAGGCGCGGCGCGAAGTGCGAGGCGAAGGCATAGGGCAGGCCGCGCTCCGCCGCCAGTTGCGCCGAAAACAGGCTGGAGCCGAGCAGCCAGACCGGCACCTGCGTACCCGCGCCCGGCATGGCGATCACCTGCTGGCCCGGCCGCGGTTCGCCCAGCAGTTGCTGCAGTTCCGCCACTTCGCGCGGAAAGTCGTCTTCGGTTTCGACGCGGTCGCGGCGCAGCGCGCGCATGGTGATGCGGTCGGTGCCCGGCGCGCGGCCGAGGCCGAGGTCGATGCGGCCCGGATACATCTCGGCCAGGGTGCCGAAGGCTTCGGCCACCACCAGCGGCGCGTGGTTGGGCAGCATCACCCCGCCCGAGCCGACGCGCATGCGCGTTGTTCCGCCGGCGATGTAGCCGACCAGCACGGCGGTGGCCGAACTGGCGATGCCCGGCATGTTGTGGTGTTCCGCCAGCCAGTAGCGGGTGAAGCCGAGCGCCTCGACGTACTGTGCGGTGCGCAGCGCGATCGCCAGCGCATCGGCGACGCTGCCGCCTTCGCGCACGGCAACGAGGTCGAGCATGGATAATCGGGTGTCGCGCAGGGTTTTCATGGGATCGATTATCCTGCCTTATCCGCTTTCCTGCATCCACCGACCGGAGAATCGATGTGCCAGCGCCAGATACCCTGCTCAGCCGCTTGATCGCCCGGCTCGACAACCTGTTCGGACGCGGGCTGGTCATGTCCATGGGCGTCATCCTGGCGGTCGGCCTCACGATCAGCCTCGGGGTGTTCGCCTTCTTCAACACGGCGGCGCCCACCACCATCACCATCACCGGCGGACCCGAGGGCAGCAGTTTCAGCCGCAATGCCGAGAGGTACAAGAAGATCCTGGCCAGGGAAGGTGTCACGCTCAACATCCTGCCCTCGGAAGGCTCCACGCAAAACCTCCAGCGCCTGCTCGACCCCAAAGCCTCAGTGGATGTCGGCTTCGTCCTCGGCGGCGAAGTCGCCAAGACCAATGTCGAGCGCCTGATGTCGCTGGGCAGCATCAACTACCAGCCGCTGATGATTTTCTATCAGGGCCGGACCAGGCAACTGCTGTCGGAATTCAAGGGTGCCCGGCTCGATATCGGCGCCGCCGGCAGCGGCACGCGGCTGCTGGCGCTGGCCCTGCTCAAGGCCAACGGCATCGAACCCGGGGGCGAGGCGGGCTTTATCGAAGTCGATGCGAAGGATCCGCTGGCAGCGCTGGAGCAAAAGCAGATCGACGCGATCTTCGTGATGGGGGATTCGACCGCGTCCGATGTCCTGCGCAAACTGCTGCGCACCGAAGACGTGCACCTGTTCGACGTCACCCAGGCCGACGCCTACGTCCGCCGCATCGGCTACCTGAACAAACTGGTGCTGCCCAGAGGCTCGCTCGATTTCGGCAAGAACATTCCCCCGGAAGACGTGCATCTGATCGGGCCCACGGTGGAACTGGTCGCCCGCGACAGCCTGCACCCCGCCCTCTCGGACCTGCTGCTGGAAGCCGCACGCGAAGTGCATGGCGGGCCCGGACTGTTCAGGAAGCGCGGCGAGTTCCCGGCGCCGCTGGAACACGAGTTTCGCCTGAGCCCTGACGCCACGCGCTACTACGCCTCGGGCAAGACCTTCCTCTATCGCACCTTCCCCTTCTGGGTGGCCAGCCTGATCGCGCGCACGCTGGCCGTGCTGGTGCCGATCGTGCTGCTGCTGATCCCGGGCATCCGCATCGCGCCCGCCCTGTATCGCTGGCGCATCGAATCGCGAATTCACCGCTGGTACAAGGTGCTGCTCGACCTGGAACGGGCGGCGCAGAAATCAAGCGGTCCGGAGCATCGTGCGGAACTGCTGAAAAAGCTCGACGACATCGAAGCCAACGTCAATCGCATCGTGGTGCCGGCGTCCTTCGGCGACCTGTTCTACGGCTTGCGCGGGCATGTCACCTTCGTCCGCAAGAGCCTGCTCGGCAAGGAAGCGCCGGCGGACAGCAAGGATCCGGGCGCGGGCGCCGTCGCGCCCTGAGCGGATCGCCGGGCGCGACCCGCCGCTGCCGGCTCAGGCCGGGCTTCTTCCGTGTTCGGGATTGGCCACCGCGGCCAGCAGGGGCGCCATCCAGGCGTGGAAATCCTCGTCGTAATCGGGCAGGGTTCCGACGTGCTGGCAACAACCGGAAATCATCGCCGCGACGCGGTCGGGCGGCAACGCGCGCGCCTGAGCGGTCACCGGCTGCGCCCACAACTCGGCCATCTCGCCGTAACTGCCGACGCGTATCCACGGCCGATCGTGTCCCGCCGGCACAGCGGAAGCATGGCATGCCAGTTCGAAACCGAGTTGCTGCGCCTTGTCGTGCAGTGTCGTCCAGGTCATTTTTCGCTCCTCCGGGTTGGCCATCGTGTGCTGGCTCAAGCTCCTTATAGAGCGCATCGGACAATAAGTCATGACGCAGCGCATTAGCTGCACTGCGTCATGCCGCGGCATACGCGCCGTGTCGCCAGCGCCGAGTTTTTCGCGGCGGCTTACGGCGCGGCTTGCGGCACCAGATTGATGACGATCTCGGCCGGGCGAACCTTGAATTCCGCCGGCACATAGTTCACGTTGTCGAAGCGCAGGTCTTCCGGCTTCAGCCGATACACCGCGAAGCCCTTCAGCACCTGCTCGGAGAGCCAGCCGCCGATGGTGTTCACCCGCTCGGCCCAGGCCGCGGGAACGCCGTCGACCCTGAAGCTTTCCGCGCGCGGCTCGTCCAGCAGGATGGCCCGCGCCGCCGGGTCGAAGCGCAGGCGGCCCGAAATGCTCGCCGCACCCTGCCACGGCTTGCCGATCAGCGGCGCGGCGATCGTCACGTCGAGCGCCGTCAGCACGCGATTCGACTCCGGCTGCAGCGTGACGCGGGGCGTGGTCAGCTTGATGTCGAGCAGGCCGAGGTAGGTCTGGGCGGTAACGAAATGCCGGCCCACCAGGTCCTGCAATTGCGCCTGCGAAAGCTTGAACTCGCGCGGCGGCGGTGGCGCGAGGGCGGCGCAGGATGTCAGCAACAGCACGGCAAGCGCCGCGGCGATCAGGCGGAACATCGGTTTCATGACGTGATTTTCTCCGGGGGCGACACTGCGGCGCAGTTCAGGGCTTGAAATATACCGCGTACCCGCCGGTTCCGCTCCGCACGCGTGCAATCCGTCAGCCGTCGCCGTCTCTCCACGGCAGACGCAACTTTTCCTTACTCGGTGCGCAGCGCCTCGACCGGGTCCAGCATCGCCGCGCGCCTTGCCGGCAGCACGCCGGCGGCGAGGCCGATGGCGGCGGCCAGGGCCTCGGCCAGCAGCACGAATGACAAAGGCGTATGCACCGGCAGCGCCGGAACGAAAAGGCCGATCAGCTGCGCCAGGCCGATGCCGAGCAGCAGCCCGAACAGCCCGCCGATCGCCGCCAGCGCCACGGCTTCGCCGAGGAAGAGGCCGAGGACGGTACGCCGCCGGGCGCCCAGCGCGACCATCAGGCCGATCTCGTTGGTGCGCTCGGTGACGGCGATGGTCATGATGGTGACGATGCCGACGCCGCCCACCTGCAGC
>CAIZHL010000118.1 GCA_903932755.1 uncultured beta proteobacterium | reverse complement strand
GCACGCCCAAGGGCATGCCGGCCAAAGGTGGCAACACCGCTGCGTCCGACGCGGACGTCAAGGCGGCCGTGGACTACATGCTTGCTTCGGTAAAAGCCGCAGCCGCGAGCCCGGCGAAAGCCGCTGCTGCACCCGAACCGGCGAAGGCCGCCGCCGCACCGGCTGCCAAGCCCGCCGCCGAGCCAGCAGCCGCGGTTTCGGCGCCGGCACCCAAGCCGGCTTCAGCGCCGGCTGCGGCGGTCGATGTGTCGTCCAACACCTCCGGTGCTTCGGCGGCGGACATCAATTCCTTCAACCGTTTGCTGAAGCCTGTCGGCAAGCGCAACCTGCCGCCCGCCGAGGATGGCATTCACGATCCTACCAACGACGGCACGCTGGCGCTGATGGCGCCTCTGGCGGCCTACGGTCCGCTGCCGAAGAGCATTTCCGGCAACCGCGTTAACTGGGTCAAGGCGCTCGACGAGGGCAAGATCAAGCCGCGCTACGATCGCCTCGATCCGAATGCGGCACCGGTCGTCATCGATCTCAACATCGTGCGCGAGGTAAAGGGCTCGATGCCCGATGTGGTGTATCCGCACAAGCAGCACACCGAGTGGCTCGACTGCTCGAATTGCCATCCGGCGATCTTCAATCCGCAAAAGGGATCCAATGTGATCAGCATGGCGGCAATTCTGCTTGGTGAGAAGTGCGGCGTTTGTCACGGCAAGGTGGCCTTTCCGGTTTCCGAATGTCGCCTGTGCCATTCGAAGAAGAAGGAATTCCGTCCTGCCCAGGCGACCGCAACGCCGGCGAAATGAAAAAGGTTCAGCGATGAAAAAGTCACTTGTCTTTCTGATCCCGTTGTTCTTCTGCGGTTTTGCGCTGGCGCAGACCGCACCGGCAAGCGCGCCGGAGAGCGCGGCATCGCGCCTGGCCGGCAACAAACTGGACAAGGCGCAGTTGTCGGCCAATCTCGATTCTGTCGGGAAGCTTCTGGAAAGCTCCTCCGCCGCACGCCAGATCGAATCGAGCAAGGCTCCCGAAGCCATTCTGCGCCGCGATCGTGCGCGCGAACTGCACCGTGCGGCCCGCGCCGCGCTGGATCAGGACAATCTGGAAAAGGCTTCGGCGCTGTTGACGGAATCGCGCTCGACCTTTTTTGACGCAGTGCGGTTTGCCGCGCCGGAAGAAGTCAACGCGAAGAAGCTGGAGAACGATTACCTGCTGCGCCTGGAAAGCGTCAATGCCCTGCTGGCAGCCTACAAGCGGGTATCGGACGAAAAGTCAGCCAAAGGCGTGAAAGAGACGGTCGGGCAGATCGAGAAATCCATTGCCGCTGCCGCACTTCTGGCTAAGGACCGCAAGTTTGCGGAAGCGCGCGCCGAAGTCGACCGTGGCTACCTTGTGGCCAAAGCCGGGCTCACCAGCCTGCGCAGCGGTGACACCTTGACCCGCTCGCTCAACTTCGCCAGCAAGGAAGAAGAATTTCATTATGAAATTGACAGGAACAATACGCACCAGATGCTGATCAAAGTACTTGTCGATGATCAGAAGGCATCCGGTGACATGGTCAGGAATTTTCTTTCGAAGGCTGCTGAGTTCAGGCTCCGGGCCGACGCGGCGGCGTCCCGCAAGGATTTCGCCGAAGCGGTGAAGCTGCTGGAGGATTCGACCGCGGAACTGGTGCGCGCCATACGAAATGCGGGTATTTATATCCCCGGCTAGGCGCTTACGCCGGGCTTTGGCCGCTGCCTGCGCGGTTGCCAGCCTTGCGGCATCAGCCCAATGGGAGGCGCTGCGCAACGACGGGGTACATGATCCGCGCGGCCCCGCCATCAAGGAACTGCAGGAACCGGGTGCCGCCTTGTCCAAGCTTACGCCGGACAACACCGGCAACATGGTGCGCTGGGTGCAGTCGCTCGAAAAGGGCGAAATCAATCCCCGCGCCAATCTGAATCCCAACACCAAGATCAACATCTACGAATCGGATGTGCTGCTCAATCTGAAAGGCGGCATGCCCATCGTCAGGTTTCCGCACCGGCAGCACACCCTCTGGCTGGACTGCGTCAATTGCCATGACGGCTTGTTCAAGAAGGAACCGGGGGCGAACAAGTTGTCCATGTTGTCCATCCTCAATGGCGAGCAGTGCGGCGTCTGCCATGGTGCGGTGTCGTTCCCCCTGACCGAGTGTTATCGCTGCCATAGCGTGCGGCGACCGGGGCAGGAGGCTTTGAGGCCGACCCTGCCCATCGCCATTCCCCCGCACGCCATGCCCCCCAAGTGATGCGCGCGGCTACTCTCGGCGTATTGCTGGCGCTGCTCGCGATCATGGACGGGGCCATTCCTCCCGCCGCGGCGGAGTACGCCGATGTGGTCTTGAATCGTCGCGCCGAAAAGGAAGGCATGCGCCCGGTGGTTTTCCCGCACTGGTTCCATCGCATCCGCTTTCGCTGCAAGGTCTGTCATGCCGAACTGGGGTTCAAGATGCGTGTCGGTTCCAATGACTTCAACATGGCCGATATCGTGGACGGCCGATATTGCGGCGCATGCCACAACGGCGACACGGCCTGGGCGGTGGATAAATGTGACATGTGCCATTCCGGCAAACGGGGTTTGCCGACAGGAATCGTGGGCGGGCATGAAACCGGCGGCCCCGGCCGCTGGTAGCCGCCGATTCCATGCGCGCCGCCATCGTTGTCGGACCGAAACAAAAAGTCGGCGCTGGCGACACGGCGGCGGAACTGAATCTGGCGGCCCCGATCGAAACAGGGTTATCTGCGGGTTGCGGCATGCAGCCGAGGGCACCAACCGCAGGCTCGCAGCGCTCAGGACAGGCAGGTACTTCCAGTAGAATGACAGCCATGAGTTCGGTCCACAAGCAGGCACGGCGCGGCCCGGCACCACTTTCCGGTCCGGCCGGATGGCTTCTGCTGGCGACGCTGCTGTTCGGCCTTGCCGGTTGCAGCAGCATGCGCGAGAAGCAGATGTTTTCGATGGGCCTCGAAGCCACGCCGCAGGCACAGCGGTTGATGTTCCCGCCGGCGTCCGACGGCGAAGTGCCGCGCTATGTCTATCTGGGTGAATTGCGCGGCGAAACCAATATCAGTCGTCCCGAAGAGTTCGGCAAGGGCGTCATGAACAGCATTTTCCGGGCTCTCGACATAATTGCCGGACCGGCGGCCCCGGTCGTCATGGACAGGCCGCAGTCCGGGGCGGTGGATGCCCAGGATCGCGTCTTCGTCACCGACATCGGGCGCGGCGCCGTGTTCATGTTTGACGAAAAAGTGCCCGAGGTAAAGACCTGGTTCAAGGCCGACGGCCTGGAGGACTTCATCAGCCCGGTCGGCATCGCGCTAGGCCCCGAAGGCCGGATTTTCGTCGCCGATGCCGATCTGGGGCTGGTCGCCCAATTGGGGCCGGGCGGCGAGACCTTGCCCAGCATCGGCCGCGGACACCTGCAGCGACCCAATGGCATCGCCTTCGATCCGGTCGCCCGCAAGATCTATGTCGCCGATACGACGGCGCACCAGGTCAAGATCTTCAACATGGAAGGCAATTTGCTTGCGGAACTGGGTACGCGCGGCGACGAAGCCGGCGAATTCAACCATCCGACCCACATTGCCATTGCCCATGACAAGCTCTACGTCACCGATACCATGAATGCCCGCGTCCAGGTGTTCTCCACCCGAAGCGGCGATTACCTTGCCACGGTCGGCAAGCGGGGCATGGTCGTCGGCAACTTGTCGCGCCCCAAGGGCGTCGCCGTCGATAGCGAGCAGAACCTCTACGTGGTCGAATCGTATTTCGACTACTTGCTGATTTACAACCGGCGCGGCCAGTTCCTGATGCCGTTGGGCGGCACGGGTACCGGCCCCGGGCAGTTGCACCTGCCCTCGGGCGTCTGGATAGACTCGCGCAACCGGGTGTATGTGGCGGACATGCTGAACAGCCGCGTCGCGGTGTTCCAGTTTCTCGGAGGAGGTTCGGAAAATGAATGATCGGCACGTGTTGGCGGTCGCTGCCGCCCTCGGCGCCATGTTGTTGGCTGCGCTGCCGTTGCCGGCCGGGGCGCAACGGACGTCCGACGTCAGGAACACCCTGCACAACCTGTCTTCATCCAACCCGTTCGTCGGCGCGACCAAGGCCACCACCGAGAACGAGGTCTGTGTCTTCTGCCACACGCCGCACGGCGCCGATACCGGTGCGCTGGCAGAAAAACCATTGTGGAACAAGACTCTGGTTGCCAAGACCTATGTCGTCTACACATCGAAGTCGCTCGACGCCGAAACCATCCTCAATACCTCGCTGCAGCAGCCCTTGGGCAGTTCCAAGCTATGCCTGTCCTGTCACGATGGCGCCATGGCACTTGGCAGTGTGCGCGTCTTGCGCGGAGGCACCACGTCGACGGCGATCACCATGACCGGCACCGGCACCGGCGGCATCATGCCTGACGGCAGCGGCAAGACCACCGGCTACACCCGCAACATCGGCGGCGGTTCTTTGGCGCAGACCACGGGATTCGACCTGACCAACGACCATCCGATTTCCGTCACCTATGATGCAACGCTCGCCGCCCGCGACGGCGAACTGCGGGTACCCAATGCCAGCCAGAATTCGACCATCGTCGTCGGCAGCACCCATCCGCTGTTCGGCAAGCGCGCGGCCGGGCAGGGCGCGGCGCGCCCGGTGCTGCCGCTCGAGCCTACCGGCGCATCTTCCGCCGGCCAGGTGCAATGCACCACCTGCCACGATCCGCACATCAAGGGCAGCGGAGCAGACCTGACCGCCGAAGGCAACATCAAGTTCCTGCGCCGGCCCCGCCTGCAGAAAGCGCAGCCGACCGCCAGCTACGCCGACGGCACCGACATCATTTGCCTCGCCTGCCACGACAAGGGGCTGGGCGGTGCGGGCGGCGCCAGTTGGGCTTATTCCGCCCATGCCAACGAAAACGTGGCAACCCAGCTTTATCGCGATGCGGCGGCCGCGACGCGCCAGTTTCCCACCGGCGCCAACGCCCCGGCGGTGTGGAAGGTGTCCTGCCTCAATTGCCACGACACGCATACCGTGTCCGGTTCGCGCCGCCTGCTGCGCGAGGGCACCGGCGCGACGGCGGCCACCGGGCTGGACGCCGGCGGATTCAAGGTCGGAGGCACTTCGGCAATCGAGGAAACCTGCTACCAGTGCCACCGCGATGCCAATGCGGGCGGCACCATCCTGGTTCCGGATGCCAACAAGGCAGTGCCGAACATCCGCACGGATTTCACGCTCACCTACCGCATGCCCATCACTTCGGCCGACCAGGATGCGGCCGGGGTTGAAGCGCACGACCCCGGCAGCGGCCGGCCGGCATTCACCGATGCCTATCCCGGCGGAGTGGTGAACGGTGTCAACACCTCCGGCTCGGACTGCACCACGGCGGGCAACAAGTGCGGCGCCGACCTGATTGAAAAGCGCGAGTTGCTGGGCACCACGGCGGCCAACCGGCACGTGGAATGCACCGATTGCCACAACCCGCACCGGGTGGTGAAGAACCGGCTGTTCTACGGCTCGGCGGACAATACCTACAACATCATTACCCCGCAGACCGAAGGCACGCACAACCACACCGATACCGCGATGACGCATACCAATGTGGCGTCGGGCGTGCTGCGCGGTACCTGGGGCGTGGAGCCGGTCTACACCGCCACCCCCGCCGGTCGCTCCTTTCACGCTTCGGCCGCCAACTACACCGTGCGGCGCGGCGACCCCGGCAGCGAGGTGGTGCCCAACACCGTGCCGCTGACCAATGCCAACATGGACGCCAGGGGCTTCGTCACGCGCGAGTACCAGGTTTGCCTCAAGTGCCATTCGACTTATGGCTACACTACGCCGCCGCTGCTGCGGACCAGCGGCACCGAACGCGGACTGACGCCGGCCGGGGGCACCCCTCCGGCGGCGCCGGGAGTGGGCAATGCCTTGACGCGTTACACCGACCAGGCCAAGGAGTTCCAGGCCCCGGACAACCATGCCGACGAGTCGACAGCGGGCACCGCCATCAACCTCGGCAACGAGTCCGGGGCCATCGGCTACAACACCAACAACCGCCGTTCCTGGCATCCGGTGATGCGCTCCACCGGGCGCACTGCGACCAAGCGGGCCGTGTCGGCGACTGCCGGCGAGGCATGGCGCGCGCCCTGGAACAACGCAATCGGCACGCAGACCATGTACTGCACCGACTGCCACGGCAGCAACGTGACCAGCACCACCTCGGTGATTCCCGACGGCACCAATGCCACCACCGGCGCCGGCAATCCCTGGGGTCCGCACGGATCGGGCAATCCCTTCATCCTCAAGGGAACGTGGAACGCCGACAGTTCGACCGGCAGCGCGCCGCTCTGCCTCAAGTGCCACAATCCGACCGGCTCCTCGGGATTCTGCTGCGGTTCTGGCGATGGCAACCTTCACGCTTTTCATATCACCAAAGGCGCGTCGCCGCTGCAATGCACCTGGTGCCACGTTGCCGTGCCTCACGGCTGGAAGAACAAGTCCCTGCTGGTGAATCTCAACGACGTCGGAGAGGAAGCCGGTTTTGCCGCCGGCAGCAGCAACCAGGTGGCCATCAATGTCAACGGCGACAACTACACCAACGCTCCCTACTACCTCCAAGCCAAGCTCAAGATCCGGACTTTCGCAAGGCCCGGGCAATGGGACGAGGCCAACTGCGGAACGTCTACCCTGGGGGTTCCCATCATCGCCAACAGCCAGGGCGGCACCACCAATCGAACCGGTAACGACAAGGCCTGGATGAAGGACATGTGTTCCAATCCGCCCTGATCGGGCGATTCACTGGACTGCCCCAATTTCATCAACGCTGCCATCGGCATGAGGGCTGAATCGATGGCGAAGTATCCATCCATGCACTCCGATGTTCCGCCATCGATTCCGCCCCCTGGCGAGGCGGAGTCCGCCGCCCGCAACGGGCAGGGTCCGCTCGCTGTGCTGGCTTCCCTGCGCCTGACACTGGTCAGCCTGGTGCTGTTGCTGGGCGCCGTGGTCTATATCTACGACGCTGCCGGCGAAGCCGACGCGACCCTGCCGCTGGTTCTGCCCCTGGCGCTGCTGTCGAGCAACCTGCTCGCGGCGATCGTGACCAACAAAGCTTTCCACCGGCAACTGCCCCTGCTGATGTTCCATCTTGCCCTGTTGGCCATCATTGTCCTTGTTGCAGCAGGTCGACTGACGTACTTGCGGGCGACGACCGAAGTCGTCAGCGGTGGCAGGCACCTTGCCATGGAACGCGTCGAGGCCGGGCCCTGGCACGGCGGGGCGAAGGATGCCATGACGTTCGAGAACCTCGGCTTCACCATCGACTACAGGCCGGGCCTGCGGCGCGACGCGACGGTAAATCGGGTGCGCTGGCGCGACGAGAACGGGATTCCGCAGACGGCGGAGATCGGTGACCAGATGCCGCTGGTGATCCGCGGTTACCGAATCTATACCTCCTCGAACAAGGGCTTCGCCGCACTCTTCCGCTGGGAGCCGCTGCAGGGTGAGCCCGAACTGGGTTCGGTCAATTTTCCCGGTTATCCCTTGCATCGGGATGATCAGAGCACCACATGGCGGCTGGGGGCTGACGAACTTCGCGTCAGGCTGAACATTCGCGGGCAACTGATCGATCCCGGGGCGGCAGGCAGCTTTCGCCTGCCGGGTGAGCATGACGTCACGCTGGAGACACCGTGGCGCGTGGCAACCCTGAAGCCCGGCGAATCGGTGCCGATTCCTTCCGGCCGCGTGGTCTATGTCGGCCTCACCACCTGGATGGGCTACAACATCTTCTACGACTGGACCATGCCCTGGCTGCTCGCCGCCTGCGCGCTGGCGGTGTTGGCCTTGGGCTGGCACTTCTGGCGGAAGTTCGCGGCCAAGCCGTGGCAGGCGGCATAGCGGGCGGCGACCTGCTCTCGCCGTGTCGCCGCCGCCGAGTTTTTTGAATTCAGCCCGTGTTCCGTCGATGGCTTTCGCCGCATCCGGCCTTCGCTTCCGTTTGTCATTTTCGGATGCCCTTTGCGGTTGCGGGGGGCGGGGGCGTCAAGTAACATCGTGCTCCTCGTGAAAGACCCGATCTCCCACCACGCCCCGACCCGGGCTTCGCGCCGTGACAAGCAAGCGGTGATCGCGCCGCCTGGCGCGCGGACATGAGCATGCCGCGTCCCGACCGCCGGCGCATCGACCTCGCCGTGATGTGCGTCCTCGCCGTGGCGGTGGCGGCGATCTACCTGCAGACGGCCTGGTTCGGCTTCGTGAACTGGGACGACGACCAGTATGTGTTCCGCAATACCCGGGTGCGCCAGGGATTGAGTTGGGACAGCCTGGCCTGGG
>CAIZHL010000117.1 GCA_903932755.1 uncultured beta proteobacterium | reverse complement strand
GTGCCGAGGTCGATGCCGATGATCTTGCCCATGATTTTTCCTTTAAAAATGTTGCTCGCCGGGAATGTCCCGCAGCGAATCTCTATGCCTGATATGGGGGTATTGCGCGCGGCTTCAAGCCGCCGGTGCCGCTTTTGCCTTCGAAACCACGACCAGCGCCGGACGGATTATGCGTCCGTGCAGGGCGTAGCCTTTTTGCAGGACGTTCAGTACCGTATTGGCTTCAGTCGCGGCGTCGGGCGCCTCGATCTGGCTGATGGCCTGGTGCTGGTGGGGATCGAACTTCTGCCCCAGGGGGTTGATTTCGGCCAAGCCGGATTTTTCGAAGGCGGCCGTAAGCTGGCGCAGGGTCAGTTAGACGCCGGCCTTGAGGTTTTCCGCGTTCTGGTTTTCATTGGCCAGGGCCGCTTCGAGGCTGTCCTTGACCGCCAGCAGTTCGCCGGAAAATTTCTCGACCGCAAACTTGCCGGCCTTGCCGATGTCTTCCTGGGCGCGGCGGCGGATGTTCTCGCCTTCGGCCTTGGCCCGCAGCCAGGCATCGTGGTGTTCGGCGGCCTTGAGTTCGGCGGCCTTGAGCAGGTCTTCGAGACTGGGTATCACCGTCGCTTCCTGCGTCGGATCAGAAGTCGGCGCTGGCGGTACGGCGCCATCCGCGCCGGCGGCATGCTCCGGCAGTGCTTCGGGGTTCGGGGTGCTGGTGTTGTCCTGCATGGGTCGGGCTCCTCAAGAAACCCGCCGCAGATGAGGGCGATTCCGGCGGGTTCAAGTCCCGCCGGCAAGAAATGTTTCAGGCGTGGCTGCGCACCCAGCGCAGCAGGCTGCCGGCGTCCATCGCCCCGGATTGACGGGCGATCTCCTGCCCCTTGCGGAAGAGGACCAGGGTGGGGATGGAGCGGATGCCGAAGCGAGCCGCAAGTTGCTGTTCTTCCTCGGTATTGAGCTTGGCCAGACGGACTTCAGGTTCCAGTTGGCGGGCGGCCTCGGCGAAGGCCGGGGCCATGGCGCGGCAGGGGCCGCACCACGGCGCCCAGAAGTCGACCAGCACGGGAACGTCGGAACGGCCGACATGGCTGTCGAAGCTGGTCGCATCGAGTTCCAGCGGTTCGCCGCGAAACAGGGCCGACTTGCACTTGCCGCAGGTCGCGCCGTCGCCCAGGCGCCCGGCCGGCAGGCGATTTGGGGCGTGGCAGTGCGGACAGACGACGATCAGGCTTTCAGCCATGGCGGACTCCATATATCAGTTATCACTGATATATGGCCGGGCGCCGCCACTTCAAGGGTGCGTCAGGATTTGGCGCCGAGGGCCGCCGCGCGCTGCTTCGCTTGCGGGTCGGCGCTGGCGGCGAGCGGCCAGCCGCAGAGGTGGGTCGAGACCAGTTCGCGAAACGCGGCAATCCAGTCCGGCCGTTCGTTGACGCAGGGGATGTAATGGAACTGCTTGCCCCCCGCGAGCAGAAATGACTCTTTGCATTCCATGGCGATTTCTTCGAGGGTTTCCAGGCAATCGGCAACGAAGCCGGGACACATGACATCGACCCGCGCCGTGCCGTCAGCGCCGAGTTTTTCCAGCGTCGGCTGGGTATAGGGCTGCAGCCACTCCGCCTTGCCGAAGCGCGACTGGAACGTGACCATATAGTCTTTGCCGTCCAGCCCCAGGGCTTCCGCCAGCAGGCGTCCCGTTTTATGGCATTCGCAATGATAGGAGTCGCCCAGGTCGAGCGAGCGGCGCGGCACGCCGTGAAAACTCATGACCAGCTTGTCCGGCCGGCCGTTGGCGGCCCAGTAGTCGCGCACGCTGGCGGCCAACGCCGCGATGTAGCCGGGGTGGTCGTGGAAATGCTTGATGAAGCGGATCTCCAGCGGGTTGCGGCTGCGCTTGATCCAGTCGGCGACGTCATCCATCACGCTGGCGGTGCTGCTGGCCGCGTATTGCGGGTAGAGGGGGACCACCAGCACGCGCTCGACGCCGTCGCGCTTGAACTGGTCGAGGGAATTGGCGATCGAGGGCTGGCCGTAGCGCATGGCCCAGGCCACGGCGACGTCCGCAGATCCGGCCTCACCCAGGCTGCCCTTGAGCAGCTTGGCCTGGCGCTCGGTATGCACTTTCAAGGGCGAACCTTCCGTCATCCAGATCTTGGCGTACTTCGCCGCCGATTTCGCCGGGCGCAGGGTCAGCACGAAGAGATGCAGGATCAGCCACCACACCGGACGCGGGATTTCGACCACGCGCGGGTCCCAGAGGAACTGCTTGAGATAGGGTCGCAGAGCGGCTGCGGTGGGCGCTTCGGGGGTGCCGAGGTTGACCAGCAGGATGCCGGTGCGGCGCGGTGCGCCGTGATTCGGCGCGGGTTCTGGGGCGTAGCGTGGCATCAGGGGGTCGAAAGCGCAGATGTAAGGAGTTTGGCGGTGATGTCGACGATGGGGATCACCCGTTCGTAGGCCATGCGCGTCGGGCCGATGACGCCGATGGTGCCGACGATCTGGCCGTCGACCTCGTAGGGGGCGGCGACCACCGAGCATTCGTCAAGCGGCGCGATGCCCGATTCGCCGCCGATGAAGACCTGCACGCCCTCGGCGCGGCTCGACAGTTCCAGCAGCTGGGCCAGTCCGGTGCGCTGCTCGAACAGGTCGAACAGGCGGCGCAGGCGGGTCATGTTGGACGACAGGTCTTCGACGCCGAGCAGGTTCTTTTCGCCGCTGATGACGTATTGCGTCGAGGTGTCGGCGATGGCCTGGTTGCCGGCATCGAGTGCGGCGGTCATCAATTCCGACATGTCGGCGCGCAGCTGGCGCAGTTCTTCGACGACGCGCGAGCGCACCTGGTCGAAGTCGAGTCCGAGGCAGTTCTGGTTCAGGTAGTTGGCGGCCTCGACCAGTTCCGACGGACTGTAGTTGCGCTGGGTAAACAGGATGCGGTTCTGCACGTCGCCGTCGGCGGTGACGATGATCAGGAGGACGCGCTTGTCCGACAGGCTGAGGAACTCGATCTGGCGGATGCGCGGTTGCTGGCGGCGCGGCGCGACCACGATGCCGGCAAATGCCGTGAGCTGCGACAGCAGTTGCGAGGCATGGCTGATCACGAGCTGCGGCTGGTCGGGCTGGATCGCCCCCTTGATTTCCGAGAGCTCGGAACTATGCAGCGGCTTGACGGTAAGCAGGGAATCGACGAAGAGCCGGTAGCCCAGCGCCGTCGGCACGCGCCCGGCGGAGGTGTGCGGGCTGGCGATGAAGCCCATCTCTTCCAGGTCCGACATGACGTTGCGGATGGTTGCCGGGGACAGTTCGAGGCCCGAGTACTTGGACAGCGTGCGCGAGCCCACCGGCTGGCCTTCGGCGATATAGCGTTCGATCAGGGTCTTCAGCAGGGTCTGCGCGCGATAGTCGAGCATGCGACGATTGTAGCAGCCAGTTCGCCCCGGTCCGCGAAGCGCTGCCGCGCTGCCCGCGACCGTCCGCCCCCTGAAATAAGCCGTCCGCAAATGTGGTTTAATCGAAAGCATGAACGCCGCATCCAATGCCTTCAACTCCGTCGCCCTGATCGGCAAGTACCAGAGCCGGGAGATCGCCGAGTCGCTGCGGGCGCTCGCCACCTTTCTGAGCAAGCGCGGCGTCGAGGTGTTGCTGGAAGAAGATACGGCCGCTGCGGTCGGCGCCAACGGCTACGCGGTAGCCGGCTACGAGGCGATAGGCGAGCGTGCCGAACTGGCGGTGATCCTCGGCGGTGACGGCACCATGCTCAACGCGGCACGGCACCTCGCCTGCTTCGATGTGCCGCTGGTCGGCGTCAATCAGGGGCGGCTGGGCTTCATGACGGATATCGCGCTGGACTCCATGACCGAGAGCATTACCTCCCTGCTCGAAGGCAAGTTTTCCCGCGAGAAAAGGTTTCTGCTCGACGCCGAAGTGCGGCGCGACGGTGAGCCGGCCTACCAGACGCTGGCGCTGAACGACGTGGTGGTGAACAAAGGCGACATCGGGCGCATGATCGAACTGGAAGTGAAGGTCGATGGCGAGTTGATCCACGTCCTGCGCGCCGACGGCCTGGTCGTATCGACACCGACCGGATCCACCGCCTACGCGCTTTCCGCCAACGGCCCGATTCTCCATCCCTCGGTGCCCGGCATCGCCATCGTGCCGCTGTGCCCGCACGCCCTATCGAACCGGCCGATAACCGTCAGCGACAGCAGCACCATCGACATCGCTTTGCTGCCGCCCCACGATGCACGGGTACATTTCGACGGCCAGACGCGCTTCGATGCCCGCGCCGGCGACGTCGTGCGCATGGCGCGTTCGCGCCACAACATCACCCTGCTGCATCCGCCCGGCTACAGCTATTTCGCCATGCTGCGGGAGAAGCTGCACTGGAGTGCGACCCCGAGACACTGAAACATGCTGCTGCGTCTGATCGTCCGCGACTTTGTCATTGTCGACCGCATCGAGCTCGAGTTCGGCGGCGGCTTCGGCGCGCTGACCGGCGAGACCGGCGCCGGCAAGTCCATCCTGGTCGATGCGCTGTCGCTGGCGCTGGGCGAACGCGCCGATGTCTCGGTGGTACGGAGCGGCGCCGAGCGCGCGGAGATTTCCGCCGAGTTCGACGTGGTCCCCGGCAGTGCGCTCGAATCCTGGCTACGCGCCGGAGATTTCGACACCGATGCCTGCCTGCTGCGCCGCGTGATCGACAATGCCGGCCGTTCCCGCGCCTATGTCAATGGGGCTGCGGCCACGCTCGGACAATTGCGCGAGGTCGCCGATTTCCTCGCCGACATCCACGGCCAGAACGCCCATCATTCCCTGCTGCGCGCCGATGCCCAGCGCGACCTGCTCGATACCCATGCCGGCGCGCAGGCGCTGGCGCGGGAAGTGGCGGCAGCCTGGGCGGTTTGGCGCGCCGCGCGCGAAGCCCGCGCCGAGGCCGAAAAGGATGTCGAGGCCGCGGCGCGCGAACGCGAACTGCTCGAGTGGCAGGTCGGGGAACTGGCCGCCCTGGGCTTCGATGCTGCCGGCTGGCAGGAAACGGAACAGGAACATCGCCGGCTGGGCAATGCCAATGCCCTGCTGGAAGGCGCCGGGATGGCGCTGGCGGCACTGGAGGAGGGCGAGGCCGCAAGCCTGCCGCTGTTGCAGCATGCCGGGGCGAAGCTGGCGGAATTGACGTCCTTTGATGCTGCGTTGGGCGAGGCGGCGCAACTCTTCGAGGGCGCGCTGATCCAGCTCGAAGAGTCGGCGCTGGCGCTACGGCGTTATCAGGATCGCCTCGAGCTTGATCCCGCGCGGCTTGTCGAACTCGACAACCGCATCGATGCGGTGACGCAGATGGCGCGCAAGCACAGGGTCAGTCCCGAGGAGTTGCCTGGCTTGCTGGAGTCCCTGCAAGGCCGCCTCGCCGAACTCACCTTGCGCGCGGATCCCGCCGCCCTCGCCGAGCGCGAGCGCAAGGCGGAAGCCGCATTTCGGGAGGTGGGAAAGAAGCTTTCGGCCCTGCGTGCGAAGACAGCCAAAGCCCTGTCCGCCGCCGTTACGGCCGGCATGCAGGAACTGGCCATGGCCGGCGGGCGCTTCGAGATCGCACTGGCGCCGCTGCCCGAAGGCGCCGCCTGCGGGCTGGAAAACGTCGAATTCCTGGTTTCGGCCAACGCCGGGCAGCCGCTGCGCGGTTTGGCCAAGGTGGCCTCGGGCGGCGAGTTGTCGCGCATCGGCCTCGCCCTGCAAGTCATCGCCAGCCAGGCCAATGCCGCCGGCACGCTGATCTTCGACGAAGTCGATGTCGGCATCGGCGGCCGCGTCGCGGAAATCGTCGGCCGCATGTTGCGCGAACTGGGCAAGAGCCGCCAGGTGCTGTGCGTCACCCATCTGCCGCAGGTGGCGGCGCAGGCGGACTGGCAGTGGTCGATCGCCAAGGAAACGCGCAAGGGGACGACGACATCCACGGTCAACGTGCTCGACAAGGAGGCGCGCATCGGCGAGATCGCGCGCATGCTGGGCGGCGAAAAAATCACCGAAACCACCCGCCGCCACGCGGCGGAAATGCTCGGTCTGGCCTAGTTTCGCCTATCCCGGCAGCGCCGGCGCGCCCAGCATGGTCACCACGCCGGTGGCGATGAACACGCCGGCGGCGATCCAGCGGATGATGTTGAGCGGCAGGCGCTTGGCCAGCTTCTCGCCGATGATGACGGCGGGAACATTGGCCAGCATCATGCCCAGCGTGGTGCCCATCACCACGGCGAACAGCGCGCCCTGAAACTGCGCACCCAGTGCCACGGTGGCGAACTGCGTCTTGTCGCCCATTTCGGCGATGAAGAAGGCGATGGTGGTGGTGACGAAGGCGCCGGCGGGATGGATCTTCGGATCTTCGTCGAGCGAATCGGGATGCAGCGCCCACAGGCCGAAGGCGATGAAAACGGCGCCGGTGATCCACGGCAGCCATTGCGGCGAGATCAATTGTGCCAGCCAGACGCCCACCGAACCGGCCAGGGCGTGATTGAGCACGGTGGCGACGAAGATGCCGGCAATGATGGCCCAGGGTTTGCGCAAGCGGGCGGCGAGGACGAAAGACAGCAACTGGGTCTTGTCGCCGATTTCGGCGACGGCGACCAGTGTGGTCGAGGTGAGAAACGCTTCCATGCAGCCCCTTAAACAGCGCCCTTGCGGTGCGGGCAGTCAGTCTTGTTGCACTCGACATAGAGATAAAGGGCGTGTTCGCGGACCGTGAAGCCGCGTTCCTGCGCGATGCTCGTTTGTCGCCTTTCGATCGCGGCATCGAAGAATTCCTCGACGCGACCGCAGTCGACGCAGACCAGATGGTCGTGGTGCTTTCCTTCATTCAGCTCGAAGATCGCCTTGCCGGATTCGAAATGGTGCCGCTGCAGCAGGCCGGCTTGTTCGAACTGGGTCAGCACCCGGTAGACCGTTGCCAGCCCGATGTCGAGGCCGTCGGCCAGCAGGTGGCGATAGACGTCTTCCGCGGTGACATGGCGCGGCGCACCCTCGTCCTGCAACTTGTGGAAGAGGTCGAGGATCTTCAGGCGCGGATAGGTTGCCTTGAGGCCGATACTCTTGAGGTCGTCTGGATGGGTCATGGAGCGACAGGCGCGGCGTCAAAGGCGGAACGGGCAGCTATGATATAGTTTTCGCGCTCCGATTGGGATAATCCAATCGGCAGAAGACGAGGCTTGCCGGAATCCGGCAGCCATCTCCAGTGAGTGTTTTTCCGGAATTTCCCGATGAAGCGATTCTTGTTGCTCCTGCCTTTTCTGGCGGCCTGTTCCGGTGCGCCGGTGATCACGAACTACCTGACGCCGTATCGCATAGATGTGCGGCAGGGCAACTTCGTCACGCAGGAGATGGTGGCGCAGTTGAAGCCGGGGCTCAGCCGCGAACAGGTACGCTTTATTCTCGGTTCGCCGCTGGTGGCCGACATGTTCCACGTGGACCGCTGGGACTACGTGTATCGCTTTCAGCCCGGACGTGGCGAGGCCCAGCAGCGCGGCCTGACGGTGTTTTTCCAGGACAACAAGCTGACTCGCGTCGCCGGCGACGTCGTTGCCGACGATGGCACGAAGGCGGAGGCGCCCAGGCCGGCTCAGGTCATCGATATCCCGGGGCCGGCTGCTGCCGGCGCAGCCGATCCGGAGAAGAAGTAAGGCATGGAAAAAATACGTTACGCCATCGCCGGCAGCTCGGGCCGCATGGGCCGCACCCTGATCGAGGCCGTGCAGCAGGATGCCGGTGCCAGCCTTGCCGCCGCACTCGAACACGCCAGCAGCCCGTTTCTCGGCAAGGATGCCGGCGAACTGGTCGGCGCCCCCTGCGGTGTCAGGATCACTGCAGACCTTGATGCCGCACTGGCGGTTTCCGATTGCCTGATCGACTTCACCCGGCCGGAGGGCACGCTGGAGCATCTCGCGGCCTGCCGGCGCCACAAGGTCAGCCTGGTCATCGGCACCACCGGATTCTCGGCGCAGGGCAAGAGCGCCATCGAAGCCGCGGCGCAGGAGATTCCCATCGTATTTGCGCCGAACATGGCGGTAGGCGTCAATGCGGTATTTCGTCTGCTCGATGTCGCGGCGCGCATCCTCAACGAAGGCTATGACATCGAAGTCATCGAGGCGCATCACCGGCACAAGGTCGATGCGCCTTCGGGCACCGCCCTGCGCATGGGCGAAGTGGTGGCCGCGGCGCTCGGCCGCGACTTGTCGGAGTGCGCCGTGTACGGCCGCGAAGGCCATACCGGCGAGCGGCCGGCGACGCAGATCGGCTTTTCGACCATCCGCGGCGGCGACATCGTCGGCGACCATACGGTGCTGTTCGCCGGCGCCGGCGAGCGCATCGAGATCACGCACAAGTCGGCAAGCCGCATGCCCTATGCCCTGGGCGCCTTGCGCGCCGGACGTTTCATGCACGGTTGCGAACGCGGGCTGTTCGACATGCAGGATGTGCTCGGCCTGAAATAGGGCGCCGGCGACGCAAGGCTCCAAGGCCGCGTTGCGGCAGGTGGGTCGGCAAGGTATAATTAGAAAGTTTGCCGGACGCCATGTGAATCAAGCGGTGCCCGGTCCCTTTCGCCGCATCGCCTTGTTCCGGGAGCCTCATCGTGTCTCACTTTCCGCCTGCCCTTCTTGCTTTGGCCGACGGAACGGTGTTCAGGGGCAAAGGCATAGGTTCGACAGGCAGCAGCGTCGGCGAAGTGGTGTTCAATACGGCGCTCACCGGTTACCAGGAAATCCTCACGGATCCGTCCTACGCCCGCCAGATCGTTACCCTGACGTATCCCCATATCGGCAACTACGGCGTCAATGCCGAGGACTGCGAATCCGCTTCCATCCATGCTGCCGGCCTGGTAATACGCGACCTGCCGCTGCTGGCGTCGAATTTCCGCAGCGAGCAGACCCTAGATGCTTATCTGCGGGCCGGAAATGTGCTCGGACTGGCCGACATCGACACGCGCAAGCTGACCCGCATCCTGCGCGAAAAGGGCGCTCAGGCCGGCTGTTTGATGGCGGGCGACCACCTGGATGCAGACGCTGCCGTAGCCAAGGCGCGCGCTTTTCCCGGCCTGGCCGGCATGGATCTGGCGCAGGTGGTCAGCGCGCAGAAGGCCTACTCCTGGCGAGAGGGTGAGTGGCAACTCGGTACCGGATTTGCACAACCCGAGAAGTTTCGCTTCAAGGTCGTCGCCTACGATTTCGGTGTCAAGCGCAACATCCTGCGCATGCTGGCTTCGCGCGGTTGCGATCTCACCGTGGTGCCGGCAAAAACTCCGGCCGCCGAGGTGCTGGCAATGGAGCCCGATGGCGTCTTCCTGTCCAACGGCCCCGGCGATCCGGAACCCTGTGACTATGCGGTGGCGGCCATCCGCACTTTCCTCGACAAGAAGTTGCCGACCTTCGGCATCTGTCTCGGCCATCAACTGATGGCGCTGGCGGCAGGCGGCAAGACGCTGAAAATGAAGTTCGGCCATCACGGCGCCAACCATCCGGTCAAGGATCTTGAATCCGGCCAGGTGCTGATTACCAGCCAGAATCACGGC
>CAIZHL010000116.1 GCA_903932755.1 uncultured beta proteobacterium | reverse complement strand
ACATTGAATTCGCGTTTGACTTGAAGGCATCTTCGGGAGGAACTTAGCGCTGAACCAAAATTCGCGACCTAGTGTTTTACCCTTTGATCAGGAGTCTTGCTGACTCCAGCCCCGATGGGCAGCGCCGATTTGAGTCTCAGCTTGCGGGCGCATTACAAGTCCGGCTAAAGCGTCAAGCGAAAAGCCCCTTTTGGTGATGATGCCGAAACGGGCTTTTCGCCTTTGGGCTGTCGCATGCGGTAATTGTTACATAGTTACTATTGCTGTTATAGTTGCTACACACATTTAACCGCAAGGACTTTCCGTGGATTTCCTGGCATTTTTCGTCAGCCTGCCCAGCAGCCAAACGGCTGGCCGCATGCGCATCTGGCGCGCGCTGCGCGGCCTCGGCTGCGCCACACTGCGCGACGGCGTCTACCTGCTGCCTGGGGGCGCCGAAAGGGCGGCACAGTTGGAGAGCCTCGCCGACGAGGTAAAGCGTGCCGAAGGCACGGCCGAACTGTTCCTGCTCGATGGTCGCGACGAGGCCCAGCGCGCGAGCCTGCTCGCCCTGTTCGACCGCGGGGCGGACTATGCATCCCTGCTTGCGGCGATGGCCGCCGCCGGCCACGGCGACGCCAGGACCCTGCGGGGCTTGAGGCGCGACCTGACCGCTCTCGCCGCCATCGATTATTTTCCCGGCGAAGCACAGCGCCAGGCCCTGGCGGCCTTTGCGGCGCTCGAAGCGGCGGCAAGCGGCGAGCCGATGGTGATTGCCGGTGAAATTCGGCGTCTCGCCAGCACCGACTTTCAGGGACGGACGTGGGCGACACGGAAGAATCTCTGGGTGGATCGGATGGCCTCGGCCTGGTTGATCCGACGTTTCATCGACCGCAAGGCGAAGTTCCTCTGGCTCGACAATCCAAAAAAATGTCCGAAGTCGGCTCTCGGTTTTGATTTCGACGGTGCGGCCTTCACCCATGTCGACGGGCGAGTCACGTTCGAAGTTCTCGCTGCCAGTTTCGGCCTCGACGGCGATCCCGCGTTGGCGAAGATCGCCGCGATCGTGCATTGCCTCGATGTCGGCGGCGTGCCGGTGGCCGAAGCAGCCGGCATCGAAGCCATGCTGGCCGGACTGCGCGCCGAGTCCGGCGACGACGACAAGCTGCTCACGGTTGCCGCGCGCGTGTTCGACGGCCTCTATCGGCACTATCAACAGGATCCAAGCCATGACTGAAGCGCAACTCGCCGTCCCGCCAGCGCCGACTTTTATGGAGGCCCTGCGCTTCTGGTTCAAGCTCGGCTTCATCAGCTTCGGCGGACCGGCCGGGCAGATCGCGATCATGCATCAGGAACTGGTTGAACGCCGGCGCTGGATTTCCGAGCAGCGCTTCCTGCATGCGCTCAACTACTGCATGCTGCTGCCGGGGCCGGAGGCCTGCCAGCTGGCGATCTACACTGGCTGGCTGCTGCACGGCCTGCGCGGCGGGCTGCTGGCAGGCCTGCTGTTCTTCCTGCCGGCCTTCTTCCTGCTCTCGGCCCTGGCCGGGCTGTATCTTGCCTTCGGCGAACTGCCGCTGGTGCAGGGCGTGTTCTACGGCATCAAGCCGGCGGTGGTTGCCGTGGTGTTGTTCGCCGCCTGGCGCATCGGCTCCCGCGCCGTGCGCAACGGTCTGTTGATGGGCGTTTCGGCGCTGGCCTTCGTCGGCATTTTCTTTTTCGACATCGGCTTTCCCTGGATCGTGCTGGCCGCCGGCCTGCTCGGTGCGATCGGCGGCAAGCTGATGCCGGAGAAGTTCTCGGGCGGGGGCGGCCACGGCGCGGCGCACAAGGGCTATGGGCCGGCGCTGATCGACGATCACACGCCGCCGCCGGCCCACGCCCGCTTCAGCCCGGGCGGGCTGGCGCTGATGCTGGGCGCGTTCGTCGCCGTCTGGGCGCTGGCGATGATGTCGATTCGCGGCGTGCCCGACCTGTGGCACATGGGCGAGTTCTTCACCAAGGCGGCCTTCCTCACCATAGGCGGCGCTTACGCCGTGCTGCCTTACGTGTATCAGGGCGGCGTCGAACATTACGGCTGGCTCACCGGCCCGCAGATGATGGACGGCCTCGCGCTGGGCGAAACCACGCCCGGTCCGCTGATCATGATCGTGACCTGGGTCGGCTATGTCGGCGGGGTGACCAAGGCCGTCGCCGGCGGCTCGGTGGCGTCTGGGCTGGCGGGTGCGGCGGTGGCGACCTTTTTCACCTTTTTGCCGAGCTTCCTGTTCATCCTGGTCGGCGGTCCGCTGGTCGAGGCGACGCGCGGCGAGCTCAAATTCACCGCGCCACTGACGGCGATCACGGCGGCGGTGGTCGGCGTCATCCTCAATCTGGCCGCCTTCTTCGCCTGGCATACATTCTGGCCCAAGGGAAGCGATGCGGCGCCTTTCGCCGGCCCCTTCGAATGGTTGCCGGTACTGATCGCGATCGCCGCCTTCGTCGCGCTTTGGAAGTACAAGGCCGACATCATGAAGGTGATCGGGGCTTGCGCCGCGCTCGGACTGCTGCTCGGCTTCCTCCGCTAGTGTAGTGTTGCATTCTGTTTAGAACTTAAGCGGCTGTTGGCGCGAATGACCTTTTGCAGGATGTCGCGAGCGCTTTTTGTCCAGATGAACGGCTTGGGTTTGGTGTTGTGGTGAGCGATGTATGCATCGATGGCGCCAATCAATTCCGGCACGCTGGTGAACACGCCGCGACGAATCCGTTCGGTGGTGATGTCGCGGAAGAATCGCTCGACCATGTT
>CAIZHL010000115.1 GCA_903932755.1 uncultured beta proteobacterium | reverse complement strand
GGACACCTGGCCGGAAATATCCGCAGCATTCGCTTGTCGGCTCGCTTCGCCTTCCTGGCTGGGCTCTTTGCTGGCGTCATGCTGGCCGCCATATCTGCGCCGGCTGGCGGATAGGCTGCCACTTTTGGGGCTTGAATGTCCCAAGAGTGTCCCGCGATGCGCTGCAACTAGGCTGGAAGCCGCTTCAATCATAGGTAGTAATGCCGAGATAGTGCGGATTAGTAATCCGCTGTTGCCATTTATCGCCCTTTGTTCTATGCTGTTATCACTTATTGAACGGGGGCAATCATGGCGACCTTTGAGAAGCGAATATCTGGCGACGGAAAAACCACCTACCGGGCGAAAGTCCGCTTGAAGGGGCTGCCGTCCGAGTCCGCCACCTTTGCCCGGCTGACCGATGCCCGCGAATGGGCGCAGCGTATCGAGTCCGACATGAAAGCCGGCCGCTACTTCGGCGGGGCGAAGCTGCACACCTTCAAGGAACTGGCCGACGAATACGAGAAGGCATCCGGCGACCTGCTGTCAATTGATGACCTCAAGCGACACCTTGCCGCCTGGCGGGAGGAATTCGGCCGCGACCTGCTCTCCGAAGTCACACCGGAGCGAATCAAGCGGGCCCGCGACAAGCTGCTGGCCGGCGAGACCCGCTACACCGAGCGGGCAACCGGCGACCCGAAGAAAGACGCGCAGCGCCAAAAGGGCAAGCGCACCGGCCCGACCGTCAACCGCTATGTCGCCACCCTGTCGGCCTGCCTCACCTATGGCGTCAAGCAACTTGGCTGGATAGAGCGAAACCCGGTAGAGCGCGTCCCGAAGTCCAAGGAAAATCCCGGCCGCGTCCGCTTTCTCAACGAGGAAGAATTGCCGCGCCTCTTGGATGCCTGCCGCCCCTGGCCCGACCTTTATCTGGCCGTAGTGCTGTCACTCACCACCGGGGGCCGGCAAGGGGAAATCATGGGCTTGCGCTGGCCGCAAATCGACTTTGCCCGCCGGGTAATCACCCTGAACCAAGGCACCACGAAAAACAAGGATGCCCGCGCCCTTCCGCTGTCGGGCGAAGCCTTTGAACTGCTGCAAGAGCGGAGCAAGGTTCGCAGCCTGAAAGATGACCGCGTGTTTCTGCCTGTCACGGCGAAGGGGATAAATCGAGGCTTCCGCGAGGCATGGCTTCGGGCTCTCAAGGCTGCCAACATTGAGGGCTTTAGATGGCACGATTTGAGACATACCGCCGCGTCATACCTCGCAATGTCTGGCGTGTCGCTGGTGGAGATTGCGAAGATATTGGGCCATCGCACCTTGGCAATGGTGGCGAGATACGCCCACCTTGACCCCGCCCATGTTGTCGCGGTAGGCGACAAGCTGGCCGCGAGGCTTTCCCTTGGGGGCAAGAAATGAGCGAGCTTCCCGCATTGGCATGGCACTACACCACCGGCATACATTTTGAGCGGATATGTGCGACCGGCTTGCTGATGCCGGCTGCGACCGCTGTAACCCCACCCGAGAAGCCGATTGTATGGTTTTCCCTGAATCAGTATTGGGAGCCGACCGCGAACAAGGGATGGGCCGGGGATGGCGACACTTACACGATGACCATGCAAGAGACTTTTAAACGGGCTCGGGGCTTGTGCCGCTTCGGCTGTCCGCTCCGGCTGTTGCGTGGTGGCGAGGCCCTGCGAAAAGAGGCCCGCATGAAATCATCAATGTGGAAACTTCTGGCGACCGAGGGCAAGCGCAAGGGGGCCGACCCCGGCGAATGGTGGGGAACTACTCGCCCATTGGCTATCGAGATTCTGGCCGTAGCGGTAATGAATCGCGCATGGGTATGGGAGCCCGTAAGGGATTTCGTGAATGACCGGGACAAGAAGTGAACCGCCGAAGGTGCCAAACTTCCCGAAGATGCCAACTTTTCTTGTTCGGGTTTTCTGGCATCTTCGCGTGAAACCTTGGCATCTTCGCACCACCTGAGACCGAGAAACGAGACCGAGACCATGACCGAGACCACACCCGAACGCGCCGCGCTGCTACTGGCTGACGCCCGCCGCTTCGCTGACATCAAGTCGGAAACCTGGCCGGAGGAATTGCAACCGGGGCAACTGGCAGCCTTAATTGCCGGAGGCTACAAAGGCGACCGACTGGCCGACTTCCGCCGCTGGCGAGACCGGCTCCGGTTTGCTATCGAGTGCGCCCCGCCGGTACTTGCTGTCCGCACCGAAAGGAAGCCGCCGGGCTCGCCCTGGATGCTGGGCGGGATGCCGAAGCCTTGGGGCCGTGACGCTTTCGGCTGTGTCACCTTTGCCGAATCAAAAGCCCTTGAGCGCCATTTCATCGCCTCGGCTGCCGCTGCCGCCTGGCTTGATGCCATTGGCGAAACTCCGACCGAGCATGTCCGCGCCTGGCTGGGGGATGAGTGCCGAGAGGAAGGGCAAGGAATCGCCGCATCGTGGAGCATTGCCACCGAAACAGGGGCGGGCGAATTGGCAACGACTGCCGAAGTCCGCGCCGGGCTTGCATTGGCGACCGGCGACCACTTCGACCAATTCGCGCGGGCTCTTGGGGATGCGCCGCGCTGGATTAAGAGCGCCCGCCGCGATCCCGCCGGCAAGAGCAAGTCCGCTGGCTACCTTTGGAATGTCGCGGAACTGGCCGAAGCTGTCACGGCACACTATGACCTCAAGCGGAAAGCCGTTCATGCTGCTATTGCTGGGCAATGGCCGCTTGCTGCCGAGCTTTTC
>CAIZHL010000114.1 GCA_903932755.1 uncultured beta proteobacterium | reverse complement strand
TGCTGCTTTCGGGTTCGATCGAGGTGCGCCTGTCGAACGATTCCGGACGCGGCGCCCGCCGGCTCGATGTGTTGATCGCGGGAATGAGTTTCGGTGAAATGGGCTTCCTCGACAATTCGCCGCGCTCGGCCGATGTCGTGGCCCTGGAGCCGGTCAGTTATCGTGTGATTGACCGGGCGCTGTTCAGCCGTCTCGGGCATGAGCGGCCCCACATCAAGATCAGGCTGCTCGAACAGCTGGCGAAACATCTGTCGGCCAAAGTACGCCGCACCAACGCGGAAGCGATGGCCTTCAAGGGCTGACGCGCCGCCGGCGGAGCTTGCCGGCGCCGCCTTAGGCCGACAGCGCCTGCCCGTCGGTGGACAAGGCCTGCGCGACGTGCTGCGGCACCACCAGCTGGCCCGCGCCATTCGGTATGGCCTCGATCTGGATCACCGGCGCCGCGCCGCGCACGCCGCCGAAGATGGTTGAGAACGCCGTGTCCGCGGCGTCGCGGCCGGTGCCGAGCCTGACGAAGCCCATGGGGATGGCCACGCCCGAGGGGTCGAACAGGTACCAGCGGTCGCCGAGATAGACCTCGACGCAGGCGTGGAAATCGGTCGGGCCGAGCGCCGGATCGGCCCCGTAATCGATGGTCGCGGCGAAGCGCGCGGGAATGTTGACCGCACGGCACAGGGCGATCATCAGGTGGGCGAAGTCGCGGCAGACGCCGACCTCCTCGACCAGGGTGTCGACCGCGCTGGTGTTGCCGTTGGATGAACTGAGACGGAAGCTGACGCGATTCAGCACCCAGTCACGGATCGCCTGCACCCGCGCGTAACCCTGGCGCAAGTGGCCGAACTCCTTGACCGCGAGGCGGTGCAGGCGGTCCGACTGGCAGTAGCGGCTGGGATACAGGTAAGGCAACACGGACCCCGGCAGCCCGGCCACCGGCACCTCTTCGAGCTGTGCCGGCAGCGCGCTGAAGTGGTCGATGTCCACCGTCGCCGCGTAGCGCACCCGCAGGGCGCCGCCGAAGGCCTTGAGCCGCAGGAAGCGGGTCAGCGTCGCCGGGTCGGTATGCAGCGTCGGCAGCAGGGCCTGGCTGATGTCGAGCGCCTCGCAGACCACCGTCTGATGGGCGGTCTGCGCGGCATGGATGCTGAAAATGAAATCGCAGCCGGGCGCATCGATCTGGTAATCCAGCGCTATCGAGAATTTGAGGCGGAGCACGGCGAACCTTCGCAGGGGAGTTGACCCATGCTAAGCGCTTTCGGGACGGCAATCCGTGCGCCGGCGTACATGGCGCCGGAATTGCGCGGATTCAGAAGCCGTAAGGCTGGAACAGCCAGTCCTTGACCACCTCGGCGTCGCGGTCGGGCAGGTAGCGGAAGCCCGCCTGCACGTCGTCGATCACGGCGTTGGCCAGCGCATGCGGCGCGCTGCGCGTGGTCAGCATGTGGAAGAACCAGGCCATCGGGTAGCCCACCGCATTGTCGTAGCGCGCCAGCGCATCATGCAGGGCCAGGCCCTGCATGCCGAAGCTGGCGGCGAACTTGGCCGGCGCGCCGTTGAGCGCGGCCACCGGCGTGGCATTGAGCACGGTCTGCTTGTAGCGGTCGAGGTGCTCGCGCACGGCGAGCACCCAGTGGTTGGAGAACTGCGTGGTGGAGCCCGCGCTGCTGTTTTCCCAGGCCGCGATGAAGCGATGCACCGGTTGCGGGTCGGGCTTCTGTGCGCGCATGCGGCCGAGGAAATCGGTGACGGGAGTCAGCCGGCGCAGGCGCAGGATGGGTGCGCCGAGCGGCTGGCTGCGCTCGCTGCAGGCCTCGGCGCCGGCGCGCGGATCGACCAGTTCCTCGATGCCGGCGGGCGGCGTGTCATCGGCGAACAGCGGGTGGCAGACGACCTCCTGCAACTCCTCGACTTCGAGCTGGATGAAATCGGTGGCGCCGTTGCCGGTCGACGCGACCAGGTAGTGGGTGCGGCCGTTGAGGCGCGTCGCGCGCAGGCCGCGTCCCGCGTAGTCGTCGCACATCGCCGCCATGTCGTCGTCGTGCGCGTCGAGTTCGGCTTCGGCCCAGGCTTCGAGATCGTCGGCGAGGTGGCGGCCCTCGGCGTCGACCACGCTGTTCGGCTTCTGGCTCTATGGCTGGCCGGCGGTGTACCTGTGGTTCATCACCATCGGCGCCGCCATCCTCGGCGAAGCCTTCTGCCTGCGCCTGCAGGGGCGCCAGGCGACGCCGGTGCTGCTCGACGGCTCGGCCATCCTCACCGGCTGGCAGCTGGCGGTTTCGCTGCCGCCGTGGGCGCCGTGGTGGATCGGCGGCGTCGGCGGCCTGTTCGCCACGGTGCTGGGCAAGCAGGTGTTCGGCGGCCTCGGCCAGAACCTGTTCAACCCGGCCATAGTGGCACGCGTCGCCCTGCTGATTTCCTTTCCGCTGCAGATGACGGCCTGGGTCGCGCCGCTGCCGCTGTTCAGCCCCGGCGCGCCGGGCCTGATCGAGGGCCTGCGCATCACGCTGAACGGCGTGCCGGCGGCCTACGACGCCGTCGCCAGCGCCAGCCTGCTCGGCTTCACCAAGACCGAACTGTCGCGCGGCGTCGACCTGCTGGCTTCGCTGCTGCAGGCGCCGGCCCCCGGCTGGAGCGGCAGCCATCCGGGCAGCATGGGCGAAACCGCGGCCTGGCTGATCGCCGCCGGCGGCCTGGCGGCGCAGAAAGTCGGCGTCTTCGGCAAACTGGTCAAGCTCGATGCGCCGCTGCGCCCCGGTGACCGCGTCGAGATCTACCGCCCCATCACCTGCGACCCGCAGACCCTACCGCGCCGCGACGGCGCGGGCGGCGACGAGGACGAGTGAGCCGGCGCGGGTGAATTGCGGGGGACCGGCAGAGGATCCGGTGCGGGGCGTGTCGCCGCAGCGCCGGTCCTTGCGCTATGCTTGCGCCATCGAAGCCATCAATTCTCGAAGGAAGCGGCATGCCGAAGCTGGTAATTAACGCGAATGGACAACTGCTCGGGGAATTTCCGGTCGACAAGGACCGGATGGTCATCGGCAGCAAGGTGTCCAACGAGATTCCCCTAGACAAGGTAAATGCCGACAACGAGCATGCGGTAATCACCCGCTGCGGCGATCTCTACGTCAT
>CAIZHL010000113.1 GCA_903932755.1 uncultured beta proteobacterium | reverse complement strand
TCGATCCCCGGCGTGCTGCTGATCGCCGCCGCGGTGCTGATGATGCAGGTCATCATCGACACCCATCCGGAGTGGTTCGCCACTTCGGCCGAGCGCGCCGATGCGCGCCTGCTGGCGCTGTGCCTGATCCTCGGCATGACCAGCTGGACGGGCGTGGCGCGCCTGTTGCGCGGCGAGACGCTGAAGCTGCGCGAGCTCGAATTCGTACAGGCGGCGCAGGCCTTCGGTGTCGGCCGCTTCGCCATCATGCGCCGTCACATCCTGCCCAACCTGATGCATATCGTGCTGATCGCGCTGGTCATGGACTTCTCCGGCCTGGTGCTGGCCGAGGCGGTGCTGTCCTACGTCGGCGTCGGCGTCGATCCGAGCACGATCTCCTTCGGCACCATGATCAACACGGCGCGCATGGAACTGGCGCGCGAGCCCATGGTCTGGTGGTCGCTGGCCGCCGCCTTCAGCTTCATGTTCGCCCTGGTGCTGGCCGCCAACCTGTTCGCCGACGCCGTGCGCGACGCCTTCGATCCGAGGTCGTCGGCGTGAGTATTCTCTCTGTCAAGGATCTCTCCATCCACATCGGCGCGGCGCGTCCGGTGGATGGCGTCAGCTTCGACATTGCCGCCGGCGAATGCTTCACGCTGCTCGGCGAATCCGGCTGCGGCAAGTCGATGACGGCGCTGGGCCTGATGCGCCTCCTGCCGGCCGCGGCCGAGGTCGCCGGCGGTTCGGTCATGTTCGAGGGCACGGATTTGCTGGCCCTGCCCGAGTCCGGCATGCGCGACGTTCGCGGCGGCGGCATCGGCATGATTTTCCAGGAGCCGGCGACCAGCCTCAATCCGGTGCTGACCGTCGGCCGCCAGATCGGCGAAGCTCTGGAACTGCATGCCGGCCTGCGCGGTGCGGCGGCGCGCCAGCGTGCGGAGGAACTCCTCAACCAGGTCGGCATCCCCGATCCGCGGCGGCGCCTCGATGAGTTTCCGTTTCAGTTGTCGGGCGGCCTGCGCCAGCGCGTGATGATCGCCATCGCCCTGGCCGGATCCCCGCGCCTGCTGATCGCCGACGAGCCGACCACGGCGCTGGACGTGACGATACAGGCGCAGGTGCTGGACCTGCTCGACGAATTGCGCCACAAGCAGGACATGGCGCTGCTGCTGATCACGCACGACCTCGGTGTGGTGGCGCGCATGGCCGACCGCATCGGCGTCATGTATGCCGGGCAACTGGTCGAAGAGGCACCGCGCCGGGAATTCTTCGCCCAGCCGGCGCATCCCTATTCGGTGCGCCTGTTCGCCGCGCTGCCCGATGCCGAGCGGCGCGGCGGCCGCCTGGCGACGATACCCGGCAGCGTGCCGGCGGCGGAAATCCGCCATCCCGGCTGCCGCTTTGCCGACCGCTGCGACGAAGCCGTGCTGCTCTGCGCCGCAACGCCGCCACCCTGGCGCGAGATCGCCACGGGTCAGCGCTCACGTTGTCACCTGCCGGGTCCGGCGCCGGCGGTCCTGCAAAAAGTCGGCGCTGGCGATACGGCGAGCCCTGCCGACAACGCGCCGCTGCTGTCAGTCAGCGACCTGCAGGTTCATTTCCCGATCCGCCGCGGCATCCTGCAGCGCGCCGTCGGCGCCGTGCGCGCAGTCGACGGCATGTCGCTGCAGCTCATGCCAGGGCGCACCCTGGCGCTGGTGGGCGAATCGGGTTGCGGCAAGACCACGGCGGGCAAGGCCATGCTGCAGTTGCTGCGGCCGACCGCCGGTAGCGTGCAACTCGACGGCGTCGAGCTGACCACGCGCTCGACCAGTGAACTGCGGCCGCTGCGCGCGAAAATGCAAATGGTCTTCCAGGATCCCTTCGCCTCGCTCAATCCGCGCCTGCGCATCGGCGAGATCATTGCCGAGGGCATGCTGGCTTTGCGCAGCGGTGGCACGGGTAGCATAGGCGGCAGCGACCGCGACACGGCGGCGAAGGTCGGGCCGCTGCTGGAACAGGTCGGCCTGCGCGCCGACATGGTGGGCCGTTATCCGCACGAGTTTTCCGGCGGCCAGCGCCAGCGCATCGCCATCGCCCGCGCCCTGGCCGTCCATCCGCAACTGCTGATCTGCGACGAGCCGACTTCCGCCCTGGATGTGTCGGTGCAGGCGCAGATCCTCAACCTGCTGGCCGACCTGCAGCGCGACCTGAAGCTGGCTTACCTGTTCATCACGCTCAACATCGCGGTGGTGGATTACCTGGCCCACGACGTGGCGGTGATGTATCTCGGTCGCGTGGTGGAATCCGGCTCTGCCGACGAAGTGCTGCGTTCGCCGCGCCATCCCTACACGCAGGCTCTGCTGGCCGCCGTGCCGCGCGTCGATGGCATCCCCAGCGATGTGCCGAAGCTCGCCGGCGACATGCCTTCGCCGGCGAATCCGCCGTCCGGCTGCCACTTTCATCCGCGCTGCCCGCTGGCCGATGAGGCCTGCCGTCGCGATTACCCGGCCGAGCGTCGCTTCGGCGCAACGCAGGTCGTGCGCTGCATCAAGGCTTAGCGTTTCTGCGGCGTTGCTGCAGGCTTCCTGATTTTTACGTTGACGCTCTTGCCCTTGGCGACCGGTTTGCCGGCCTTGCCCGGCTTGGCCTTGACGGCTTTCGGCGGGCTGGCCGGCGTCTGCGGCAGTCGCGCGGCGAGGGCATCGTGGCCGGTCGCATCCTTGCCGGGCACCAGCAGCGCGTATCCGGGCGTGACCTTTGTCCTCGCGTTGATCCCATTCAGCTGCTTCAGCCTCACCGCACTGATGCCGTAACGCTTGGCCACGCCCTCGAGTTTCTCCCCCGGCTTCAGGATGTGCGTGAGCCAGGCCGACAAGGGTTTGTCCTGGGCTTCGTGGCTTTGCAGGTTGGCGAGGAAGGTCTGCACTTTCTCTGCCGGCAGCACGAGCGGGCTGTTTGCCGCGCTCGGCATCACCGGCCGGCTGTAGGCGGGGTTCAGGGCGATGAATTCTTCTACCGGAATTTCGGCCAGACGCGCGGCCAGGGCGATATCCATGTTGCTGCTGAGCTCCACCGTACCGAAGTAGGGACGGTTGGGGATCGCATCGAGCGTGATGCCGAACAGCTGCGGCTGGGCGATGATGTTCTTGATCGCCTGCAGCTTGGGCACGTAGTAGGCCGTCTCGGTCGGCATCTTGAGGTGGGCGTAATCGGTCGGCAGGCCGAGCCTCCGGTTCTTCTCCACGGCGCGGCCGACGGCATTCTCGCCCCAGTTGTAGGAGGCCAGCGCCAGGTGCCAGTCGCCGTGCATTTCGTAGATGGTCTGCAGGTAGTCGAGTGCGGCCCCGGTCGAGGCGACGATGTCGCGGCGCTGGTCGAACCAGGCATTCTGCTGCAGCTTGTAGGTCTTGCCGGTGGCGGGGATGAACTGCCACATGCCCAGCGCCCGGGCCGACGAATAGGCCAGCGGATTGAAGGAACTTTCGACCACCGGCAGCAGGGCCAGTTCGGTCGGCATGCCGCGCTTTTCAAGTTCGACGACGATGTGGTGCAGGTAGCGCCGGCTGCGCTCGAAGATGCGCTTCAGGAGGTCCGGCCGGTTCAAATACCAGGCTTGGCGGTCGGCGACCAGCGGACTGTCGAGGTCGGCCATCGAGAAGCCGTTGCGCATGCGCTGCCAGAGATCGTCGGGTGGCATCGTGAGGTCGATGGTGGGGATCGGCGGCAGTTCATCGCGGACCTCCCGGGAAGCATCGGGCATTGCGGGCAGCACGGGCGGCAGTGCCGCGCCGAAACCCATGGACGAAGGCGCCGCGGGCGACGGCCCGAGTTCCGAGCTGAGTTGCAGCGACTGCTCGGCGTGGGCGCAGGCGCTCAACAGAAACAGCAAGGGTGGCAGGAAACGGCGGAACAGGGACATTGGATGCGGGGGACCGGGCGGGAGGCGCGAGAAGGCGGCGCATCTTAGCATCCGCGGCAGCGGTGCCGGCGAACGGGGGCGCTTCGCAATGGCGTTCGCGCTACGGCGGCCGGGCGGTGTCGCCCGGGCACAGCCTAGTTGCCGCCTGCAAGCTGCTGGCGCAGGGTGACGAGTTCGTGGCGTTCGGTCTGGCGAAACGCACCGCGCTGGTTGCGCGCGACAACTTCGCGCCTGATCGCGAAATTGACGCCGGGCACCAGCCAAAGCCTCACTTCGAGCTTCTGGTTGATGGTGGTGTTCCAGCCATTGCCTTCGATCAGGAAGGTGTCG
>CAIZHL010000112.1 GCA_903932755.1 uncultured beta proteobacterium | reverse complement strand
TCCTTGATGCCGATGGCGTAGGTCTGCGGGTCGGATTCGGCGCGCAGGTCGAACTTCGCCTCGACCAGTTTGCCCAGGTGGCCGCGGCAGCCCTCGGCGAACAGGGTGTATTTCGCCAGCAGTTCCATGCCCGGCTGGTGGTTGGGGCCGGGCTGGCCGTCGCGGGTAAGGCCCATATCGCCGGTGGCGACGCCGCGCACCGCGCCGTGCTCGTCGTAGAGCACTTCGGCGCCGGCGAAGCCGGGATAGACTTCGACGCCCATGGCCTCGGCCTGCGCACCCAGCCAGCGGCAGACTTGACCCAGGCTGATGATGTAGTTGCCGTGGTTCTGGAAGCAGCCGGGCAGGAGCATGACGGGCAGGTCGACAAAGCCGTACTGCGTGAGGAAGGCGAATCGGTCGCGGCTGACGGCGGTTTCCAGAGGCGCGCCCTGCGCCTTCCAGTCGGGGATCAGTTCGTTCAGTGCACGCGGGTCCATCACCGCGCCGGAGAGGATGTGGGCGCCGATTTCAGAACCTTTTTCGATCAGGCAGACGTTGGTTTCCGGATTGATTTGCTTGAGCCGGATCGCGGCGGCAAGACCGGCCGGACCACCGCCTACGACGACAACGTCGAACTCCATGGCTTCGCGCTGCATGCTGACCCCGATCGATAAGTTTGATCGCGAGATTATAATCTTGAAGTCTTCTATAACACTTATGACTCCATGCCCATGGAACACCACCGCAAGCTCATTTTCAACAGCCAAATGCCGATCCGCTGGGGCGACCAGGATGCCATGGGCCACGTCAATAACCTTGTCTATTTCCGCGTCATGGAACAGGCGCGCATCGAATGGCTGGAGAGATTCGGCTATGCCACCTCGGTGACGCTGGCGGAGAGCCCGGTGATCGTCAATGCCAGCTGCACCTTCCTGATTCCCTTCACCTATCCAGGCACCATCGACTGCCGCATGTTCAGCGGTCATCCGGGGCGCAGCAGCGTGCCGACGTATTACGAATTGCGCCTGGTCGGCGAGGACCGCATCTATGCCGAGGGCGCGGCCAAACTGGTCTGGATCGACAACGCGACGGGCAAATCGATTGCGCTGCCCGACGTCTTGCGTAGCAGCTGCCTTTAGTTCATTCGATAACAGGAACCCGTCATGAGCCCAAGCACTCCACCGATCTGGCAACCTTCCGCACGACGGATCGCCGCCACGCGCCTGACGGCCTTCACGAAGGCCGCCGACAAGCGCTGGAATCGCCGTCTCGCCGGCGCTGACTATTCCACTTTGCATGCCTGGTCGATAGACCATCCGGAAGAGTTCTGGACCTCGGTCTGGGAGTTCGGCGGCGTGATCGGCGAGATGGGCTCCACGGTCGTGGTCGACCGCGAGAAGATGCCCGGTGCACGGTGGTTCCCTGAAGCGCGCCTCAACTTCGCCGAGAACCTGCTGTGCCGCCACATCGACGGCGATGCGCTGGTGTTCTGGGGCGAGGACAAGGTCAAGGGCCGCGTCAGCCAGGCCGAACTTCATCGTGCCGTGGCGCAAACCGCCGCCGCCTTGCGTGCCATGGGCGTGGTCAAGGGCGATCGCGTCGCCGCCTACCTGCCCAACCTGCCGGCGGCCGTGGTGGCGATGCTGGCCACGGCGTCGATCGGCGCCATCTTCTCCTCGGCCTCGCCGGATTTCGGCGTGCAGGGCGTGCTCGATCGCTTCGGCCAGATCGAGCCGAAGATTCTCTTCGCCTGCGACGGCTACTGGTACAACGGCAAGACCAACGACTGCCTGGGCAAGGTCGCCGAGATCGCCGCCGGCTTGCCCTCGCTGCAGCGCGTGGTCGTCGTGCCGTATGCTGGAATTGAGGCCGACGGCATCGCCGCGATCCGGCAGGGCGTGACGCTGGCGGATTTCCTTGCTCCGTTCGCCGCCGAGCGCAAGGTCCGCTTCGAGCGTCTGCCCTTCGACCATCCGCTCTACATCATGTATTCCTCGGGCACCACCGGCGTACCCAAGTGCATCGTGCATTGCGCCGGGGGCGTGCTGCTGCAGCATCTGAAGGAACATCAGTTGCAGAGCGACGTGAAGCCCGGCGATCGCCTGTTCTTCTTCACCACCTGCGGCTGGATGATGTGGAACTGGCTGGTTTCCGCCCTGGCGTCCGGCGCGACCCTGCTGCTGTATGACGGTTCGCCCTTCGTCGGCCGCGGCAACATTCTGTTCGACTACGCCGATGCCGAAGGCATGACTCATTTCGGCACCTCGGCCAAGTTCATCGATGCCATCGCCAAGATCAACCTGCAGCCGCGCCGGACGCACAAGCTCAAGCAGCTGCGCACCCTGTTCTCCACCGGCAGCCCGCTGGTCGCGGAAGGCTTCGACTACGTCTACGCCAACATCAAGCAGGACATGCAGCTGGCGTCGGTCTCCGGCGGCACCGACATCATTTCCTGCTTCGTCATCGGCAACCCGAACGGCCCGGTATATCGCGGCGAAATCCAGTGTGCCGGCCTGGGCATGGCGGTGGACGTCTTCGACGATGACGGCCGTCCGTTGCGCGGCGAAAAAGGCGAACTGGTATGCACGCGTTCGTTCCCGGTAATGCCGATCGGCTTCTGGCACGACGCGGGCGGCGCGAAATACCATGCCGCCTACTTCGAGCGCTTCGACAATATCTGGTGCCATGGCGATTTCGCCGAGATTACCGCCCATGGCGGCTTCATCATCTACGGCCGTTCCGACGCGACGCTGAATCCCGGCGGCGTGCGCATCGGCACGGCGGAGATCTACCGCCAGGTGGAAAAGCTCGCCGAGGTTGTCGAATCCATCGTCATCGGCCAGGACTGGCCGCCGGGCAATGCCGGCGACGTGCGC
>CAIZHL010000111.1 GCA_903932755.1 uncultured beta proteobacterium | reverse complement strand
CTGCAGCGTCAGCCGAAGCTGGCGGTCTGGCTTGAGCGTTGCGCCGGGACGATCTTTTTCGCCCTCGCCCTGAATCTCGCCCTGGCCAGTCGTTAGGCACCGCCGTATCGCCGGCGCCGACTTTTTGCCGACGCCGCAGCTTGCGCAAGAGCGACGCGGGCGGCTGCGGAACTTGTGCCGCTCTGCCTTGCCTTTCTTCACCATCACATTCGCGCTTCACCTAAAATTGCGCATCGTGCTGCGGCAGCGGCACGACAAGGAGGGGGATAACATGATGGAAAACCATCGGTTTTGGCGAGTTGTCGGCTTGCTTGCCGTTTTCGGCCTGGCCTTGCCGGCCCGGGCCTTGGCGGGGGAACAGGCCGAGCACGCCCTGGCGGCGGTGAAAAAAATGATTGCCGCGGGCGAGGTGCGCCCGGATGCCACCATCAAGGTTGCATTCAAGTCGGGAAACATTGCGGCCCTGCTCGGTCCCGAACTCGAATTGCAGAGGGAGTGGGAGCAGCGCAGCGGAATCCGGATCAGTGCCCGGGTGATACCGCAGCAGCCGGCGCTGCTCAACCTCAAGGCCAATCCGGACATCGACCTGACGGTGGCCCGTACCAACGAGTTTCCCGATTTGCTGGATCAGGCGCTGGTCGAGGACCTGACGCCGCTGCTCAAGCAATTCGGCTTCCAGCTCGACGGCGCGCCGCCGCAGGGCTACATCCGGCCGCGCCTGCAGGGCTTTTTCGGCGACAAGCTGGTGGCGATCCCCGCCGATGGCGACGTCATCGTGATGTATCTGCGGCGCGACCTGCTGGAGGATCCTGCCGAGAAGGCGGCTTTTCGCCAGGCCTATGGACGCGAACTGGCGGTGCCGGCGACCTGGAGCGACTACGACCAGCTGGTGAGTTTCTTCAATCGGCCGGAGAAGGGCCTCTACGGTGTCGCCGAGCAGCGCGAACGGGCCGGCGGCTGGATGTTCTGGTTGCCGCGTTATCTGTCCCAGACCGCCCCCTACAGGAAGCTGTTCGACGACAGGCTGCGACCGCTGATCGATTCCCCGGCCGGGATCGCCGCCACCGAAAGTTACGTGCGCACGGTGCGCCATTCGCCGCCGGACATTCTCAACGACGGCAAGGACTACAGCTACACGCTGTCCCTGTTCATGCAGGGCAAGGCCTTCGCCTCGGTGTTCACCATCGCCGGCGCCAAGCTGCTCAACTCCGCCGGCTCTACGGTGCGCGGCAAGTTCATCGCGGTGCCGATTCCCGGCAATCGCGTCGGCGATCGCATCGTGCGCCAGAATGTGCCGATCTACGGCAACAACCTGGTGGTTTCCAGCCGCGGCACCCAGCGCAAGCTGGCATTCCTGCTCAGCATGTGGCTGACCGATCCGGATAACTCCCTGCGCACCGTCGGCGTAAAGGGCGGCTTCACCGACCCGTTCCGCTGGAACCACCTCGACGACGCGCGCATCCGGGACTTGTATACCGCCGATGCGCTGGCGGTTTTCAGCAAGGAATGGGCGATCGCTTTGCCACCGGGGACGGGCCTGCCCGGCGACGGCGACTATCTGAACGCGCTTGACCAGCGCCTCTGGGAGGCGGCGAGCGGCAAGGTCTCTGCCGCGGAAGCGATGAAGCGCACGGCGCAGGACTGGGAAAAGATCACCCAGCGTCGCGGTCGCGAGAAGCAACTGCCCTGGCTGCGGCAATTCGAAACCGGGTTCGCCGCCAGCGAACCGGCCGCGAAATAGAGGGACCGGGAGCGCATGAAATCCTTCCGCTTCGGCCTCATGCCGCAACTGCTGGCCGGCTTCGCCGCCGTCGGCTGCCTGGTCACGATACTGCTGATCGCCGGCAACCTGATGCTGGAAAAATCCTCCGCGCGGCTGGTTACCGCGCTGGAACACAATGTTCGTCCGCTGGCCCGCCTGCACACCTTGCAGACGCGATTTGGCGCCCTGCGCAACCAGGAACTCGAACTGGGGCACATGGAGGATGTGTTCGCGCTGCAAAACCAGGTGACGCGCCTGCGCGGCGAGATCGCGGCGATGAACCAGGAGATCGACAAATTTTCCGCGCTGCTGGGCAAGGCGGCGCCGGTCGAGGCGGCGCGCCTCGCCGGCCACTGGCGCGACTACCGTTCGCGCCTGAGCGAGCAGGTTCAGCTGGCTGCGGCGATGGATCTCGCGGGAGTGCGCGGCATCACCGCGGCGGGTTCGCACATCCCCT